>JALZFJ010000322.1 GCA_030867425.1 Actinomycetota bacterium
GGGACGATGGTGAATAAGAGCGACGCCACCCAGACCCCAGCGCCGATGAGGAGCATCTGCGACCACGGGAAGACGAAGACCGCGTCCGGGTCTTCGATGGCGAAGCTGAAAAGATTGTAGCCGCCTAGAGCGCCTACGGCCACGCCGATGGCTATGCCGAGCAGCGCGACGAACGAGCTCTCGACGATGAACTGCCAGCCGACCATGCCCTTCTTGAAGCCCAAGGCCCTCAAGGCCCCGATCTCGCGGCGGCGCTCGTGGCCGGCGCGGGCGCTGATGACCGCCAGCCCCGCCACCCCAATCACGAGCCCGAACGCCAGGAACGCCTGCACGATCTTCACGAACGTGTCCGTGAACTGCTGAGTCCGTCCCAGAATGTCGTCTAGCAAAAAGGTCTGCGCACCGCTGGCCGCGAACTCCTTCTTGAGCTCCCGACCGACCGCCGTCGCGTCCGCCCTCTCGTCTACCCGCAAGAGAAAGGTCTCTTGCGTCTGAAGGTTCGGGAGCTCCTCTTTGGCTCCCTCGCCGACGATGACGCCGTTGATCACGCCCAGGGTGAACCCACCGGGATCTTTCATCCTCCCTACGATCCTCTTCTCGGTTTCCGTACCGGAGACCGGGTCGCGCAGGCGGAGCGTGTCCCCCGCCCCGAGCTCCGGGCGGGACAGGAAGTTCCCCTCCCCGTTATACGGGAACGTGAGGATCGCGAGGTTGGAGTCGTTGCTCAGGGCCTCCCACGCCTCCCGATCTGTGGCGTACTCTGGGGAACGCTCCTCAAGCACGTCGGTCGTGGAGGAGAGGAAGCCGTCAGGCGCGTACGTGATGTACTCCGCGACGTTCGCTCCGGGCGCCGCCGCGCCTATCGGCGGCCCGTTCGAGGTCACATACTCCTCCGCCTCGTACTCGGGCAACTCGACTCCGCTGGCCTCGATCCGGTCCGAGCCCGTGATCGCCGACGCCAGGACGTCGTTTTCCTCCACCTTCGCATCGAAGTCTCCTATGGATGCTACGGGACCGGACTGGACGAAACCGTCGTAGCCAGAGAGCTGCTCGTCGCGGGTGCCTTGGGAGGCGGCTGACTGGGTGCTGGAGAAGATGGAGCTAATGGTGACCATGTACAGGATGAGCGCGAACATGGCGAGCGTGAAGCCGGTGCGGGTGGGCCGGGAGGCCGGGTGGGCGACCGCCATCTTCAAGACGGGCGCGAGCGGTGGCGCGAGGCGCATCGCTCCGCGCAAGACGGCGTAGACGAGGCCGAGGTTGAACGCCGTGAGCAAGACCGCCCCGAGCACCATCAGGACGCCCTCGACGAAGAACATCGCCGGGCTATCCTCGTTTGCCTGTGCCACTGCCTCGAACTCGTTCGCAAAGTACGCGTAGGCCAGAACCCCGGCTCCGACGAGCGTCCAGACGAAGCGGGCCGGAAAGAGCCGCGAAAAGAGGAGGCCGAGTCCAAACGCCGCGACCACGGGCCCGAGGAGCATGAGGTAGCCGCCGAACCCGAGCGCGGGCTCCGGCAGGTAACCGTCCCCAATAAGGAAGCCTGCGGCAGCGAGTCCTGCGCCCGAGGCGAGCAAGGAGATCTGCAGGAAGACGCGAAGCCAGGAGCGACTCAGGTCCTTCCCCTCCGGCAAGTCGCGAATGGCGGCGATGACGCTGAGGTTGCCGATGCGGAGGCTGCTAAAGAAGACCGCGAGGAAGGTGATGAGGAGCCCGGCGGCGGTGGCGACGACGAGCGAGGCCGGCTCGACGTAGAAGGGGATGGTCAGGTCGTCGTTGAACAGGTCGGCGAAGATTTCGGTCGCCCGATTCAGGCCCCATACAAGCCCCGCAGCAACGCCCAAGCCCACGAGCGCGCCAAAGAAGGAGGCGAGGAGGCTGTAAGCGTAGCCCTCGTAGACGAAGAGCCTGACGAGCCCGGCGCGTTTGAGGGCGACGGCCCGCAAGATCCCGAGCTCCCCCTTGCGCTCCTCGGCGAGCATAGCGTAGATGTTGATTATCAGGAGTATCCCGGCGAGGATGGCGAAGGAGCTTATCATCAGGAAGATCTCCCCGATCTGGAACCCGCCCCCCTCGATGGTTTCCTTCTTTATCTGCGAGACCTGGAAGTCTAGCCCTTCGGTCGAGCCCTCGACCGCCAAGACCTCTTGCACCGCCTCCGCCACCCTCTCGGAGTCCTTCACGCCCGAGGTCACGTCCCCCTCGTTGCTGATAAAGACCGCACTGAACTGGCCCTCCTGCGCCCCCAAGAGCCCGCGCGCGCTCTCCTCGCCAACGAGCGCCGTGCCCGAGGCGCTAGAGAAACGCGCCTCATAGCCCGAGATCCCCTCTTCGGGCACGACCCTTGCAACGGTGAACTCCTCCGGTCCCGCGCGCCCTACGAGGCGCACCCTCGAACCCTCCTCGAGCTCCAAACCTTCCGCCATGCCTTCCGAGGCGTATAGTTCCTCGGGCCCGGGCTCGGGAAGGCCGGCCACCGCCGGAGGCTTCTCCCCGAAAGAACGCAGCACTTCCCAGTCGGCGCCGACCACGTTGACGGCGGGTGTGGCGACCACCGTCTCGCCCGCGCTGTCCGAAGACTCGGCGGGGACCTCGCCGGTTAGAGCGCCGAGGATGCCGTCCACGCCTACCGGTCCTTCCGCAGTGTCTCGGGAGGCGTCGCGCACGGCTCCAGGCGTGATCCCGGCCGCCGTCGAGGCGTCGAAGAGCGGGACGGGGCGCCGGTCGCTCGGCAGACGCTGCCCCGCCTGCTGGACGACCTCGTCGATCTCGCCCAGGGTCTGGCGTGCTTCGTTCTCCTGGAGGCGCCCGGTGCTGTCGTTCAGAATCAGGGAACCCGAGATAAGCGCCGTCCCGACCATCGAGCCAAGCACAACCAGGACGGTGTTCCACTTGCGGCGCGTCAGGTTCCTGAGCCCCATCCGCCTCAGAGCCGGCCGTCGCAGCATCGAGAAGATGACGGCGGCAGTGACAAGGAGCGCGGCTCCGAAGAGGGTCAGGGCTATGGGGTCCAGTAGTTGCGCCTCCTGGTAGAACGAACGGCACAACTGATCTTACGCAGCTCGCGCGCAAACGTTGCGAACGGAGACACAGTGTATGATGCACGACGCAACCGTGTGCGGACTCAGGAGGACCTGATGGGGATATTATCCTGGATAATCTTCGGCCTCGTCGCGGGCGTCGTCGCGAAGCTGCTCATGCCGGGCCGGGACCCGGGCGGCTGTATCGTCACCATGCTGCTCGGGATCGCAGGCGCCTTCGTCGGGGGGTTCGTCTTCGAGCGGCTCACAGGACGGCCCGATGTGATACGGTTCGACCTCGGGAGCCTCGCCGTGGCGGTCGTCGGGGCGATTATCGTGCTCCTGATCTACCGCCTGATAGTCGGCCGGAGGACCTAAGGTCGTGGCCGCCAGGGCCGATACCGTGAGCATCCTGCTCCGCCCGCCGGAGCTGCAAGCTGCCCGCGAACCTTACGCCGCGGGCTACCTCTCCGCCGCGGAGTTCAAGCGGATCGAGGACAAAGCGGTGGACGAGGCCTTAAAGCTCCAGGAAGAAGAGGGCTTTT
>JALZFJ010000334.1 GCA_030867425.1 Actinomycetota bacterium
ATGGTCGAGCCCGAGCCCGCCGCCGAGTTGGGCGAGCGCAAGGCGAAGAACGTCCTCAAGACGGGCGCGCAGATGATCGTCACGTCCAACCCCGGCTGCATGCTTCAGATACAGGCGAGCCTTAAGAAAATGGGCCGTGAGATACCGATGGCCCACCCGACGGAGGTCCTCGATGCCTCCATCCGGGGCGAGCCGGTGGAGTCCTTGCTGAACGGTAGGGGCTTGCAGGGGTGAGGCTCTCCCGCTCCGTGCTAGCCGTCCCCGCGTCGAAGTGGAAAATGGTCGAGAAGGGTCCACTTTCCGGGGCGGACCTCTTCTTCTTGGACCTCGAGGACGCCGTCGCACCGAACGAGAAGGTGGCCGCCCGCGGGGACGTCATACGGGCCATAAAGGAGCTCGACTGGCAGGGCAGGCCGACCTTCTACCGCATCAACTCTTTAGACACCCCGTACTTCTATAGAGACGTCATCGAGGTCGTCGAGGAGGCGGGGGAGGGGCTCGACCTGATCCTGGTTCCCAAAGTGGAGAGAGCCGAGGATCTCAGCACCCTGGATACCCTCCTGACGAGCGTCGAGCTAAACGCGGGCCTCGAACCCGGCAAGGTAAAGCTCGAAGCCCAGGTAGAGACCGCCAAAGGGCTCGTCAGCATAGATGCCATAGCCCGCGCGACGGAGAGGCTCGAAGCCCTAGTCTTGGGTCCCGGCGACTTTGCGGCGAGCGTCAGGATACCGCAGACGAGCATCGGCACGGTGGACGAGTGGGACGAGGCGTACCCCGGAGACCGCTTCCACTACGCTATGCAGCGCATCGTCGTCGCTGCCCGCGCCGCGGACCTGCGCGCCGTAGACGGCCCCGTCGCCGACTACCGGGATGAGGAAGGCTTGCGCAAGAGCTGCCTGCGGGCGCGCTCCCTGGGCTTCGACGGCAAGTGGTGCGTCCACCCGAGCCAGGTAGAGATCGTCAACGAGGTCTTCTCGCCTGCTGAGAAAGAGCTGGAGTGGGCCAGGAAAGTTGTGAGCGCCTACGAGGAAGCAAACGCCGCCGGGAGCGGTTCGATCAGCGTTAACGGCCAGATGATCGACGCCGCCTCCATAAGGATGGCCCAAAATACGCTCGACCTCGCCCGAGGAGCAGGAACGGCCTAGAGTTTTCGAAGTGAATCGCTGGACACGCAAGTTCTTTCTAAAATCCGAGAGCCGAATTCTGGCGTAGTTAGCGTAGAATATCCTGGCCGAAAAACGCACTTTCGATACCTTCGTGGACGGTGATTCATGACGGATGTAACGGTTGTAGGTGGCGGTCTCGCTGGGAGTGAGTCGGCCTGGCAGGCAGCAGAGATGGGCTGTTCTGTCGAGCTGTGGGAGATGCGCCCGGTGAAGGAGACCCCCGCGCACCACACGGACCAGTTCGCGGAGCTCGTCTGCTCGAACTCGATGGGGAACCGCTCTTTGGAGACAGCCTCGGGACTGCTCAAGGAGGAGCTTCGGCGCCTGGGGTCTTTGATCCTGCGCTGCGCCGACGCGAACGCAGTCCCGGCAGGCGGGGCCTTGGGGGTCGCCCGCGAAGATTTCCCGCGGGCGGTCACGGAGGCGGTACACGCCCACTCGAACATCGAGGTGATCCGTAAAGAAGCAACCGAGTTCTCCGATGGCCCCACCGTTATAGCTACCGGTCCCCTCACCTCGGACGCTCTGGTGGAGAAGATAGAAGCTTTGTCCGGCGAGACGCTGTACTTCTACGATGCGGCGTCCCCGATTATCTTCCGCGACTCCTTGAATGAGGAGATAATCTACCTCGCCTCTCGCTACGGTAAGGGAGAAGCCGCTTACCTGAACTGCCCAATGACCGAGGAGAAGTACTACGCCTTCGTTGAGGAGCTAGCTAGCGGGGAGCTCTCTCCCATAAAGGACTTCGAGGAGGACATGTACTTCGAGGGCTGTCTCCCCGTAGAGACCATAGCTCGCCGCGGTACCGACACCTTGCGCTTCGGCCCGATGAAGCCTGTCGGCCTTCCCGACCCGAGGACCGGCGAAGAGCCCTACGCGGTCGTGCAGCTCAGGCAGGACGACGCCGAGGGACGGCTCTTCAACATGGTCGGCTTCCAGACGCGTCTGAAGTGGGGCGAGCAGAAGCGTGTTTTTAGGACTATCCCTGGTCTCGAAAAAGCGGACTTCGCCCGCATGGGCGTCATGCACCGTAACACCTACCTTCCCTCTAACCGGATGCTAGAAACGACCATGCGAATAAGGAGCGATCTCGGTGGTGGACCTCTCTTCTTCGCCGGCCAGCTAACCGGCGTTGAGGGCTATGTCGAGAGCACCGCGATGGGCTACATCGCGGGCACCAATGCTGCGAGGCTTGCCCGGGGCGAGGAGCCCATAGCTATGCCGCGTGGCACGATGATGGGCGCTTTGGCTCACTACATTAGCACCAAGGAGGGCACTCTCCAGCCCATAAACTCCAACTGGGGCCTCGTGCCTTCCATCCCGAAAAAGGAGAACGGCAAGCGGCTAACAAAGCCCGAGCGCCGACAGCGGCAGGCGCGGATGGCGCTCGCAGTGCTGGAGGAGTTCGTCGCGGCGGGGGTTGAAGTCGTAAGCTAGACGATCAAAGAGCCGCTAGCTGCCTGCTAAACCTAAAGCTTCACCGGCGACTCGGCTTGAAGCGCTGATTCCAGGATCGTCTCGACGAGCTTCTCGAAGGAGATGCCGGTGGCATCCGCCGCTAGCGGCAAGGTCGAGGTCTCGGTGAAACCGGGGATGGTCTTTACGTCGAGGATCCAGGGGGTTCCGTCGTCGAGGATGGCGTCAACCCGCCCGAAGCCGTAGCAGCCCAGGGTTTGGTAGCTGTTCAGGGCGGTCTCTTCGAGGCGGGTTGCGGCTTCGGCGGAAATCTCGGCGGGGATAGCGAAGTCGGTCGCGCCTGGGGTGTACTTGGCCTCGAAGTCGTAGGAACCGCCCCGGGGTCTGACCTCGACGAGGTTGAGGACGCGCGGCTCCTCGCCGGCAGGTTCAAGGATGGGGGCTGCTATCTCGGTCCCGGCGACCCAGTGCTCCAAGACTATCTTGGCGTCGTAGCCGAAAGCCTCGTAGACGGCGTCCAGGAGCTCGTCGGGCCCCTCGACCTTCGTTAGCCCGAGGCCCGAGCCTTCGCGGGCGGGTTTGACGACGAGCGGGTAGCCTAAAGAGTCGGCGGCTGCACCCAAAGCGCCGGCGGCGCCCATCTCGTTCATGGCACGCCGAGCGAACGTCCTGAAGGGTGGGGTCGGGATGCCGGCGGCCCTCAAGGCCCGCTTGGCGTAGTCCTTGTCCATGCAGCGGATGCTAGAGAGCGGGCCGCTCCCGGTGTAGGGGATGCTCAAGGTCTCCAGGAGCGCCTGCACCGTGCCGTCCTCACCGCCGGGGCCGTGCAGGCAGACAAAGACGGCGTCAGGGCTGACCTCGATCAGGGCCTCCGTCGTGCCCTCTTCGATGTCCAGAGGGTAAACCTCGTGGCCGAGGCGTTCGAGGGCGTGCGTCACGCGCCGGCCCGTGACGAGCGAGACGTCCCGCTCCATCGAGTGGCCGCCGCGCAGGACTACCAGACGCGACATCTCGAGCTAACGCTCCGCCGTGCCCGGGTTCCCTACGGCTGTGCGCTTGCCCCGCCGCGCCCCGCGTTCCAAGTCGCTCCTGAGCTCCATGCGCTCGCGGACGACTTCGGAGAGGAGCTCGATGCCGCGCCTTATCTTCTTCGGCTCCACGAAAGAGAAGTTGAGGCGCATGCAGTTCTTGCCCGCCCCGTCGGAGTAGAACCCCTCGCCCGGCACGTAAGCGACGTTCTTCTTTATCGCCTGGGGGAGCATCGAGGTGGCGTCCACGAAACTGGGCAGGGTCACCCACACGAAGAGCCCGCCCTCTGGGTGGGTCCAGTGCACCTCGTCCGGCATGAACTCCGCCAAAGCGTCGAGCATCTCGGCGCACCGTTCTTTGTAGAGTGCTGTGAGGCGCTTCACGTAGGAGCGCCAGTCAGCGTGCCTGAAGTACGAGTAAATGAGCATCTGCGAGAGGTTCGACGAGCAGAGGTCGGCGCCTTGTTTGCCGATGTTGATCTTGTGCAAAATCCCTGGCTGGGCGTGCACCCAACCGAGCCTCACCCCCGGCGCGAAGATTTTGGAGAATGTCCCCAGGTACACGACCCGATCCGCCTCGGGGCCGGACTCCTGCTCGAGCGCGGCTATGGTCGGCAGCGCCTCCCCCTCGAAACGCAGCATCCCGTAGGGGTTATCCTCGATGATTACCAGATCGTACTCGCGGGCTATCTCGAGGAGCTCGCGCCGGCGCTCGGCGGCCAGGGTGACCCCGGTGGGGTTCTGGAAGTTGGGGACGGTGTAGATGAACTTCACGTGGACCCCCTGCCTGCGGGCCTTCTTCAGCGCCTCGCGGGCTACGCTGGGCATCATACCCGCCCGGTCTGTTTGCGCGTGTATAACCCTGGGGCGGTACGCCGCGAAGGCGTTGAGGGCCCCGGCGTACGTCGGTCCTTCGCACAGGACGGCGTCCCCCTCATCCAGGAATACCTTGCCGACGAGGTCGAGACCCTGCTGGGCGCCGGTGGTTATGAAGACGTCCTCCTGGCGCGCCCGGGTCCCTTCCGCCTCCATCACGTCCACGATGACATCTTTAATCCCCTCGAGCCCCGCGGTCGGACCATACTGTAAAGCCTGGGCCGAGTCGGCAGCGACGTTTTTGGAGATCTCGCGGAAAGCCTCCTCTCCGAACGTTCGGGTGTCGGGGAAGCCGCCCGCCAAAGAGATAATCCCGGGCCTCGACAAAGTGGCCATGAGGTCGCGGGTCGCCGCGGTTTTCATCCCCTTGACCCGATTGGCGTACAGAAAGTCAAAGCGGTCGAGATCTACTAGCGGCAAGGAATCATCCCTCTCTTCGGTCGTCGGTGCCCATCGCCGGCGCCACAGGTTCAACGTCCCTCCAGCCTAAGTCCTCGGAGAGGACCTGCCAGAGCTCGGGCGCGAGCTCGAAGCGGCTCGAGCTGCACCGCCTCCCCCGGATGGAGAGCGCTTTCAGGCGATCGTCTCCGGCGGCCAGGGCCTGAGCTTCCGCCACCGCCCCTACGAGGTACGCCTGTTCGACGAAGGTCTCCTCCTCCAGGCTCACCCCGAGCCGGGCCATGTGTTCGGGCAAGACCACCGGCAAAAAGACGTAGCCGGTTGTCACCGCGAACATCCCCGCTGGCCTCAAGACGAGGTCCAACTGCTGGTCCGAACCTAATCCCCCGCTCGGCACAACCTCGAGGACCGTAGCGAAAGAATTCTCCTCAGCGTACTCTTTTAGCCGCCGCTTCAAGGTTTGGAGCTCTCCGAGCTCTTTGGGTGTGGGTTCCGGGGAAGATGAGGACTCCGAGATCGCATTCTCCCAAAGGGCGTGCGGGAAGATGAGGACGAGTTCCCCGGAGTTGGCTAGGATGCGCACCTCGCCCTCCGTTACCTCGAGCTTCTCGAGGCTCTCGATCTTCACCTCGCCGCGCATGCGAGCGACTCTACCACAAAGCCTGTGCGGATTGTAGACTCCGTGGCGTGGAAGCCCTTTTCGTAACCTCCAACCCGGACAAGGCTCGGGAGGCCGCCGAGATCCTGGGCGTAGAACTGGCAAACGTCGACCTCGATCTCCCCGAGCTCCAAGCCCTCGACGTCGCGCAGGTGGCCGCGAACAAGGCGGCCACCGCCCGCGAAGCTTTGGACTTTCCGGATTCGACCATACTCGTCGAAGACTCGGGGCTTGTCGTCGAAGCCTGGAACGGCCTGCCTGGCGCCCTCACCAAGTGGTTTTTGCACAGCCTCGGGAACGAGGGCTTACTAAAAATGCTCTCCGCCGAGGAGGATCGCTCGGCCCTGGCTGTCTGCGCCGTCGCGGTCGCCGCCGCGGACGGCCCGGTACGCGTGTTCGTCGGGGAAGTGAGGGGTAACGTTGCTCACCAGCCCCGAGGCTCCAATAGGTTCGGGTGGGACCCCATCTTCGTCCCCGAAGGACAAACAAAGACCTACGCCGAGCTCGGCGCCCGCAAGCATGAGGACTCCCACCGCGCCCGCGCTTTAAGGGCCGCCCGCGCCGGGTTGGCAGATTCTTTGCCAAACCAATAGCATGAGCGGCGCCCTGCGAAGCGCGAAACGCAGCGAGGCGCCGGAGTCTGGTATTCTTTCGGCAAAACCGTAGCTCCGCGATAAGAAGGGGACTGCTTATGTCGGCAGAGAACGAGCATTCGGGGAACGGAGGCACAGAGGCTCGCGGCGAGGGGGCAGTAGCCACCGACGGCGATCACCTCCTGGATCTCTACAAGAAGATGGTACTGATCCGGGTCTTCGAGGAGGCCACCCAGAGGAGTTTCAGGCAGGGCAAGATCGGGGGCTACCTCCACGTCTACACCGGTCAGGAAGCGGTCGCGACCGGCTTCCTTGACGCCTACGAAGAGGGCGACAAGGTCATCACCGCTTATCGCGACCATCCCTTCCCCCTGTTGTTGGGCAGCGATCCGAAAAGCGCTATGGCCGAGCTCTACGGCAAGAAGACCGGGCTTGCCAAGGGCAAGGGGGGATCCATGCACCTCTTCGACGTCGAGCGAGGCTTCTATGGAGGTTGGGGCGTGGTCGGCGGGCACATCCCCGTGGGCGTGGGCATATCCTACGCCCTGGCCTACAAGGAGACCGGGCAGATCTGTCAGCTCTACCTTGGCGACGGCGCGATAAATCAGGGTGCTTTCCACGAGGCGGTCAACCTCGCCGGTCTCTGGGGTAGGGATGGGATGAACCCGACCCTGTTTATCATTGAGAACAACCAGTACGGCATGGGCACCTCCGTCGCGCGGTCCACGGCCATGACCGACCTCGCCGCCAAATTCAACGCCTACGGCATCGAAAACGAGAAGGTCGACGGCATGGACCTCGAGGCAGTGCTCGAGTGCGCTCACCGGGTCACGGAAAGGGTACGTGAGGCCCGCAAACCCTACGCCGTCGAGGCGGTCACGTACCGCACAGCGCCGCACGGGGCGGCGGACTTCTTCGAGAAGTATCGGACCAAGGATGAGGTCCAAAAGTGGCGGCAGCGCGACCCGATCGGTCTCCTCGAGCACAAGCTACTCGAGAGGGGTGTTATCGACGAGGACGATATCGAAGAGATAAGGGACGAGATGAAGGAGACCATGGACGAGGTCACCAGCTTCGCCGACGAGAGTGAGGAACCACCGCTTGAGGAGCTGTACGCCGACGTCTACGCCGGGGAAGACGAGTACATGGGGGAGGAGTAGGGGCATGCCCGAGAAGACCTACCGCGAGGCCCTCAAGGAGGCCATGAGAGAGGAGATGGAGCGCGACGAGTCCGTGCTCCTTATGGGCGAGGACATCGGCGTCTACGGAGGGACGCAGCTCGTAACCGACGGCCTCCTCGACATATTTGGCCCCAAGAGGGTCGTAGATACCCCCATCTCCGAGAATGGCTTTACCGGTACGGCCGTCGGCATGGCGATGATGGGCCTAAGACCCGTGGTAGAGATGATGACCATGAACTTTTCGTTCCTGGCGGCCGACCAGATCATCAACCATGCCACCAAGGTCCGCTACTTCTCGGGCGGACAGGTGGAAGTGCCGCTAGTGATTCGTGGTCCCAACGGTGGTGGCGTTCAGCTCTCCGCCCAGCATACCCACAGCTTGGAGAGCTTCTACGGCCATTTCCCGGGCTTGAAGGTCGTTGCTCCTGTTACCCCCCACGATGCCAAAGGCATGATGCTCGCCGCCATCAGGGACCCGAACCCGGTGATCTTCCTTGAAGCCGGCGCGCTCTACGGCACGAAGGGCGAGGTCCCCGAGGGGGACTACACCGTGCCGTTCGGGGAGGCGCGCATAGCCCGCGAGGGGGACGACGTGACGATGATCTCTTACGGTCGGCAGGTAAACCTGCTCCAGAGGGTTGCGGACAGGCTCGAAGAAGAGGACGGTACGCGGGCCGAGGTCATAGACCTCAGATCTATAAGGCCGTTCGACGAAGAGACCCTCATCGAGTCGGTGGAGAAGACGCACCGGGCGGTTGTGGTGCAGGAGCAGTGGCGGTACTTCGGCGTAGCCAGCGAGGTCGCTGCGGTCATACAGGACAAGGCGTTCGATCACCTGGACGCGCCGGTGAAGAGGGTGAGCGGGGCCGAGACTCCGGGGCCATACGCTAGGAATCTAGAGCTCGCGGCGTTCCCGAGCGAGGAGCAGGTGATGGAGGCGGCCCGCCAGGTACTTTATCAGGAGGTGGTCTAGTGCCCGAGGTGATCATGCCCAAGATGGGCGACGCGATGGAGGAGGGCACCATCGTCAAGTGGCTCGTGAGCGAGGGCGACGAGGTCGAGGAGGGCGACCCAATAGCCGAGATCGAGACCGACAAGGCCCAGATGGAGATAGAAGCCGAAAACTCGGGCACGCTCCACGAGTTCATCGCCGAAGAAGGCCAGGACGTACCCGTCGGCGAAGCGATAGCCGTGATCCTGGGCGAAGGCGAAGAACCCCCCGAGAGCGATGGCGGGGCCG
>JALZFJ010000358.1 GCA_030867425.1 Actinomycetota bacterium
ATGCAAAGAGAACCCGCTGCGCCTGGCCGCTGGTGCAGGTCGGTGCGGCGCGACTCGGCTATTCAGAGAGCCCGGCAGAACCGACATATCATGCCCCGGCGCCTTTCCTGCTCGGTACGAGACCCCAGCCTACCGTCTATCACTCCTTAGCCGACCATATAGGCATAGGCACCCCGAGTGCCCGGTTTATGGACCAGCCGGCGGCGGTCAGGATCACAACACCTACCATCAGCATCGTCATCTCCAACGGCGTCTGCAAAAGCCCCAGGCTCACAATCAAGGTCGTTGCCCCCGTCGGTGGGTGCGAGGAGCGCAACAAGGGCTTAGAGGCGCTTCAGGGTCCTTCCAACCTCTTGCGGAGCCACTAGGGTATCGATCCTTCGTAAGCCGTGCTAATCGGCTTTGAGGCCCACCGCAATGACCCATCTTTGGGTGAACATGAGTACCCCATCGTCAAGGAACGGTCGCATCCCCGTACTTGTCGTACCGAGGACATCATGCATAAGGTCCTCGCGGATCGCTTGCGCCCCCGCTGTCGCCGTGGAGGCCAATGCTAACCAGCGTTCCACCTCTACCTCCACGTCGCGTGAAGCGGTGCGAATGCCGCCCAACCCACAGCCCTTAAGGGTGCCTCTAAGCTCCTCAGCAGAGAGTGCATGCGTGTGGGAGGGATCGCGGAGGCGCTCTAGGCGGTTGTAAGCGGCGGCTTCTCGCTCGTCCTCTGGGGTAACCAGGTCGATCAAGACCACCTTGCCCCCCGGGCGACACACACGAACCATCTCACGCACCTGCACCAGGGGTTCGATGAAGTGATGCACAGCGAACCGGCTGACGACTGCGTCAAAGACATTGTCTGAGTATGGCAGAGCCTCGGCTGCTCCTCTAAGGAACGTTACATTCGTCAACCCCTCCCGCTGCGCCGCCTGTTCCCCTTCGTGCAGCATATCGGGGGTAAGGTCCAGGCAGATGACACATCGCACGCGCGGGGCGATCGCCCTGCCCAGATGGCCAGTACCTGCTGCTACGTCTAGCACGGCGTCGTGTGGATCGAAGTCTAACGTATCCACCATCCAGGCCAGGTAGTCGCGATTCGTGAGTGTCAAACCTTCCTGACCAAAACTGGGTGCCTGCTGGGCGAACTGCTGCTCGACCAAGCGGTGATGCTCCGTCACCGACTCCCACCTCTCCTCTTATTAGCTTGGCTAGAAAGCCGTCTCGTAAACTGCCTGTACCAGTTATGTTAGCGTTCATTACTCCAAGAGACGCTACTCACGGTAGCACTAGATCCTATTTTGGCATCTTTCCGCCGCAACCCCTTCCCTTAAGTGCGGCGGAAAGAATCTACAATTGGAACACTATGTCCGAGGGGGAGTTGCCAAGACCCAAGACCTGCCGCCAAAGTATTCCGATGTCGGATTGTCGAGCAGCTCCTTTTATGATGCGCGAGTAGTGGACGAAGCGTATCGCATGCATACTGAGTACCCTAGAGGCTTAAGCTTTCTTACTGGACAGTCTACCGCTGGTCAAAAGCCGAAGAGCCAATCGCCTACGAAGCAGGTGGCGAGTTGCGGGTTGGGGGATGGGACGTTCAGGCGTTTGTGGGGCCTCTTAAGGCTAACCATCACTCGGAGGGGAGCTAGGCCTTAATGGGCAGGCTGTGGCGGGTGGACAAAGCCCTAGAGGATTCCGAGGGGTTGAGGTGGGTCGTGAGCGGCTAGGGGCTTACGACTGGTCAAAGGTCGACTGGATCACCGTCCGGCGTGGACGGAGTGAGAGGTATGAGTTTCGGGGTGTGTGTAAGTTTTTTTCAAAGGGGCGCGGATACCGGATCAACTGCAACGTGAGCAGTCACATGCCATACTCGATCATCCAATTTATGCGCGTATCTCCCTTGTATCGCAACTCCGACGGAACGTGGCCGAAAGTGCCCGAAGGGCATAAGGTAGGTGACCGTTACGTTGCCACCCACTACGGTAAGAGCGTCCAGTGGAAACGGCTATATCGTCCTCTAGAGCTTAGGAGTGAAGAAGAGGTGTTGGTGTTCTTGGTGGCACATGAGGCTTTTCACTATCTTCGCAAGACTAGGCAGGTGGATGGACGCCACGGCGAGATAGATGCCGACGCCTTCGCTCTGAAGATGTTGAAGCAGTACCGTGAGGGGTAAAGTACCTGATTAAGTGATGGCGGTGAGGATCGAGAAGATCCTGTGCACCATTCCTAGACAAAGCGCATGATCGACAGGGCGTCACTCGGTGGGTTTCGAAGGCGCTCGACGAGGACCGTGAGAGTACCGCTCTCTCGCCTCGGAGACCAGCTCCGGCAGGCAGGCCGGGTAGTAACACTACGAGCAATCGAGAGGCCGGAAGCTGCAGTCAAGATGTCAGCTCACGCGGGGAACGGATTTCCCACTTCACCTTGCCTCGCAGCGGATCATCCTCCAATACGAAATCGTCGCCTTCACGCTCGAGGCGCAAAGCGTGCAACGCGCCTTCCTCGGGTAGGCAGAAAGAACCTTCGGCGACGGAAGCCTCCGTGCCAAAGACCATCAACTCTATCTCTCGCTAGTCCATCTGAGCGGTGCTTTGGGCGAGGCGTATGTGCGGGATTGCCGCACCGTCCCTGACCAGCAACACCACAGGAATCTCCCCGGCGAGAATGCGATGCCATCTAGCACCTTCGTAGGTGCTACCATCCTGGTTGTCGGTCCAGATTACCGGCGGCAGATAAACGTCCCGGCTCGGAACTTCTTCCATCAGCGGAGCGACGAGGATGTCGGTACCGAAAAGGTACTCGTCCCCGACCACATGTCCCGCTAGGTCTCTGTTGACCGAGCTCTCAAGAGCGATGTTTTCTCATAAGCTCGGCTCGGACTACCCACTAGGAGGGTACTAAGCGAGTCAGCCGGAGCGGAGGTGGTTGTCATTGCGGCGTCTTGGCCCGGGATGCCTGTTCTGGGTATCTTCGTCCGAGAATTCGCCTGTCTCGGGTCGAGGCAGTGATCGAAGTCCACCCCCGCAGTAAGGATCGTCTTCGGCAAGACGAACCCGACGCCGTATGTGGTTGGCAATGCGCCACCCTGCCTCGCGTGCCGCGACCTCGAAGCGCGCGGGGATGCCGGTGAGGAAGGTGTCCCGGTAGGTGTCGCCCAGGTTTAAGAAGACGGAGGCGTGGGGCCGCAGCAGGCGTGTCCATCCAACGTCTTGACGAGTGCCTCGACGTAGGCCTCCGGTGTCGGCTCCTGCCCGAGCTGTTCAGGATGCCCATAGTCGCGCCGCTGCCAGTATGGCAGCGAGGTGACCACGAGGTCGACGCTGTTCCCTGGCAAGAAGAACAGGTCACGTGCATCCCCTTGATGGCTTGTGAGTCTCGGATCGCCCGTAGTCTTGGGGTGCCTCAGGAGCCCGTACTCTGGGGTGTAAGTATTGTATTTATGCGGGTGATGTGGTGTGAGAGGAGCAGGCGGGTCTTGGTGACCCTTACGACCAGTCTAACCGAGGAGGGTTGGGCGGACGGGACCGCGTTTCTGCGCGGAGAGGTTCGCGGCCTCCGCAAGGGCGTTCAGCTGCAGCGCGGTCCGCACGTTCTGCGGGTAGGGCTCTCCGCACGAGGCGAGATGCACCCAGCGCCCGAAGGGAGATGCCCCATCCGGTGGGATGGCGACGGTCTCCCACCGCTCCGCGGCGGCCCTCCGCAACCTGAGCCCAGCGTCGGGGTTGTACAAAAGGCTACCTTCGGTGCCGTGTGCCTCGACGACGAAGGGCACGGAGGAGCCTACGAAGGAGGCCTCGGCCACCCCCAAGACTCCATCAGGGTAGCGGAAGACTACAACCGAGTTGTCCTCGACGATCCGCCCTGTGAAGCTACCGTAGGCGGAGTTGACCTGCTCGGGTATCCCCAACAGGTGCGAAATCAGGTAGAGCGGGTGAGCTCCGAAATCGATCGCGACGCCGCCGACAGACTCCTCGGGGTCGAAGAACCGGTCCGGCAACCACCCTCGCGGGTTCTCGTCGGTCGGCAGGCCGCCGTCGTGGGAGACGCGCACGCGCAGGTAGGTGACCTCGCCGATCTCGCCCCTGCTGAGGGTCTCCTCGATGGCCTCGATGTAACCGGCGTAGAGCCTCGGCAGCGAGACGACGAGGGTTGTGCTCGCCCGCTCTACCTCGGAGACGATCTCCTCCGCTTCTCTAAGGGTCGGGGCGAGGACCTTCTCGGTGAAGACATGCTTGCCGGCCCGCGCTGCTGCGAGGATGACCTCTCGGTGCGCGGTGGTGGGCGTCGTAACCACGACGCCGTCCAAGTCCCCATGAATCAGAAGCTCGTCGAGATCCTCCTCGAAGGGGACGCCGTGTCGCCCGGCCTCCTCCCTTCCCCGCTCAGGGTCTTCGTCCCAGATGGCAGCGATTTCCGTTTGCGGATGCGTCTCAATCTCCCTCGCGTAGTCCTGAGCATGCACGTGCCAGAAGCTAAGTATTGCTACCCGGAACATTAACGAACCTCCTCCTCCTCGGCCTGATCTCCCTCGCGGTTGATGCCCTCACACCTCCTACTGCCGCAACTTCTCCCCGATACCCAAAAACGCTCGGTCAACCCGGTCGCTCCACGGATAGGTGTGTTTTACCGCTTGTTTTAGCGATTTTCTCGAACGACCAGGGGCCGACCGTCACTATTAAAACAGGGCAAAAGCACTATATCCTGGCTGTAGTAGACCCACTTATTTACCCTTGAGACTCCGCTTCAACTATTTTTCGGACAGTTTCTCTCGGCAGCTCGGTGCTGGGATCATGATATGACCACTTACGCTACCACTTATGGGTGGAGGTCCACGGGGGTCCGTAGGGACCTAGTGACAACGCCTCCCGAGCAAAACCCCGTAAACGGGGGCCGAAGGGGA
>JALZFJ010000375.1 GCA_030867425.1 Actinomycetota bacterium
GCGCAGAAGAGGAGAAGGCTCGGACCGAGGCCTACTACCGCGAGGTACTAAAGAGATCGGTGGATTTCGAGAAGAAGATCCGGGACCGCTGGCGCCAGAAGAACCGCGAGAAGAACAGGCGTATCGCAGAGCTCGAAGCTCGCGTCGAGGAGCTCGAACGGAGACTGAAGAACAAGTACTAGACCTGAAGGAGTGAAGCGTGGCGTATCGCAGGACAAAAGAGCGAAAGCTGGTGGCCCTCATGGTCAACGACCTGGGGATAGCCGACACCGAAGAGACGGAGATAACCGGGATCGAGGGTGGGGTTCGGGATCTTCCCGACGAGGAACTGGACAGGACCCTCGCCGAGAGGCTGGACTTACCCTACCCGGTCGATGAAGAGGTCTTGGATCGTGCCTTGGCGCGCGTCGAAGAGCCAGGGCGGCTCTCGGACAGGGGAGGTTTCACCGGTGCTCCGGACATGAGCCACGAGCCGCGCCCAGAGGAGCGAGAGGGCTAGGAGAAGCTGACGCCGGGCGCCCCGATCTCGGCGCGCAGAGCCTCGACCTCTTCGGTTATCTCCGAGAGATCCGAGCGGGCCTGCGTTATGCGGGCGTGTTCGGCGCGGACGAAGCGGGTGTAGGGGGCTATCGCCTCGCGCATCCTCTCGACGGAACGCTCTATCTCCGTGTCGAACTGCCGCCTCACGACCTGGCTAAGACGTTTGCGCAGCGCTTCGGTCTTCTCCCGGAACTCTTCGCGCGCCTTGCGCCGCCGACGGGGGAGGATGAAGAGCCCGAGACCCGCGATCAGGAGCGCCGCCGTTATCCCCGTCACGTCTGCTGCTGCCGTCGTCGCGACCGCAACCGCCGCCGCCCCGAGGCCCAGAGCGCCGACCTCTACCGCCGCGGTCTGGGCTACGGCACCCTGCAGCGAGAGAGCGAGTTGCTGCGACTCATACTCGGGGTCGTAACGCTGGACGACGTCCGTCGCGTTCTTGCCGACGGATAGGAGGAGCTGCGAGCGGTTGTACTCGAAGTTGTCGCCGACCTCCCCGATCATGTGCTCGTCGTACCTCGCCTGCCGACGGCTGTTGACGTACTCCACGATCGCGCGCCACTGCTTGAGGTTCTGGTTCACCATCCAATCTATGAGCTCCTGCACCCGCTCGTCTATGCGCTCCTCGGTGTCGGCGACGACCTCGTCCTGGAAGCGGTCCTGTATCTTGTCGCGCTGCACGAGGTCGCGGACGTTCGCGAGGCGTATGTTCTCCTCAAACCACTCGTCGCCCCGCTCGTTCATCTGGAGGATGATGTTCTCGATCTCGGCCATCCGCGCCTCGAAGTCGCGCTCCATGTCCTCTTTGTAGAGTTCAAGCTGCGACTCAACGTTCTCGGACATCTTGAAGTCGTCCTCGAGCAGGCTAACCCGCTCCTCGACAGCACGTTCGTAGCGCCTCACCAGCTCCTCGACTACTCCCAAAGGGCTCTCAAGCTTCAACCGCACCCGGCCCTCCTCGTCCAGGAGGTCCGTGACGTAGCGCTCCAGCTCGTCGAAGCCGCTCGCCGAGAGCAAGGCGTCCCGCTCCAGCTGGCTCTCAGAATTCTTCGCCCTCTGGGCCGTGGAGGACGAGACGAAGAAGATCGGGGGTCTCAAACCCAACATCGAGCGCACGCCCTCCTCGACAAAAGAACGCACCTGGTCGCGCTCTTCGTCTGCGTGCAGCAGATCTACCTTGTTCACCACGAGGACTATCTTCTTGCCCCAGTCGCGGATGAGCTCCAGATACTCGCGCTCGGACTCGGTGAAGGGCCTGTCGACGGAGGTGACGAAGAGGACCAGGTCGCTACGCGGGACGAAGCCGCGGGACAGCTCCTCGTGGTGGCGGATGATCGCGTTGGTCCCCGGTGTGTCCACGATGGCGATCTCACGCAGCAGCCCGTGCGGGTAGCCCTTCTCCAGAACCTCCTCCCGAAGGTCCCTCTCCGTAAGCTCTGGACTGTGCCTGAGGACGGTGATGCGGTCGGTCGTGGGCGTTACGCCTTCTTCGGAGAGCCCGGCCCCCAAGAGGGCATTGATGAACGCCGACTTACCCGAGTTGAACTCGCCGACGATGACGAGCAGGAAGAGCTCTTCGAGGTCCCCGAGCTTCCGGCGCACCAAGGAGGCGTCCTCTGTCGGGGCGCCGAAACCTCCGAGGAACTCGACCAGTCGTTCGAGGAGGGCGCGTTCGCGGTCGGCGAGTCCCCTCCAGCGCTCGTCAAGGATCTGCATCTAGCCCGTGCTCCTCAAAAAGGCGTTACCGACTCTATGCATTGTACCCTTTGAAGGGTGGTACCACCGAGGTGGTAACATGTCCTACCATACGGACGGCGCGAAGAAGGAGGGCTGCGTATGCACTACAGGAAGCTCGGTGCCACTGGTCTCGATGTCTCGGAGGTGGGCTACGGGGCGTGGGGCATCGGCAAGGACGCGTGGCTCGGCGCCGAGGACGACGAGTCCATACGGGCTCTCCACAAAGCCATAGACCTAGGCCTCAACTTCATAGACACGGCTCTGGCCTACGGGGAGGGGCACAGCGAGATGCTCGTAGGCCGGGTGGTGAAGGAGCGCGACGAGACAGTGTACGTCGCCACCAAGATACCGCCAAAGAACGACACATGGCCAGCGCCCTCCGGGCTGCATCCGGACGAGGTCTTCCCCGGCGATTACGTGAGGGAGTGCACGGACCGGAGCCTCAAGAACCTGGGGTTGGGGGCGATAGACGTGCAACAGTTCCACGTCTGGAGCGACGAGTGGGTCGGCGAGGGAGACTGGCTCGAGGCCGTCGAGGATCTCAAAAAGGAGGGCAAGATCCGCTTCTTCGGCGTCTCCATAAACGACCACCAGCCGGAGAACGCCGTAAAGCTCATCGAGACTGGCGCCGTGGATACAGTGCAGGTCATCTACAACGTCTTCGATCAGAGTCCCGAAGACGAGCTCTTGCCCTTGTGTATGGAGCGCGGTGTCGGCGTGATAGTAAGGGTGCCCTTCGACGAGGGCGGGCTTACCGGCAGGATCACGCCAGAGACGAAGTTCGAGGAAGGCGACTTCCGCAACGAATACTTCAAGGGTGACCGGAAGAAGGAGGTCTACGAGCGGGTCCGGGGGATAGCCGAAGACCTCGAGGTGGAAGAAGAGAAGATCCCCGAGATCGCGCTACGCTACGTCCTGAGCCACCCGGCGGTCTCGACGGTGATCCCTGGGATGCGCTCGGTGCGCAACGTCGAGCGCAACATGGCGGTCGCCGATGGTAGGGGCCTCCCCGAAGACCAGGTGGAAAGGCTCAAGGCCTACCGCTGGGTACGCGACTTCTACCCCGAGCCGATCGAGCCGAGCGGGGATACGGCTACGACCTGAACCGGCAGGCGCCTTACCCTAGCCGCCGGGCGTGGTGACCAGCTTGCCGTAGGTCTTGCGGCTACCCAGCAGTTCTAGCGCGTCCGG
>JALZFJ010000376.1 GCA_030867425.1 Actinomycetota bacterium
GGTGGTCACTCTTTAAGCGGCCTTTTCTCGCAGCTTCTCACGAAGCGACATCCTACAAACCTCGCTATTCGAGTGCAAAGAGCCGGCTACTCGCTGGCTTGGGTGTCGATGACCCGCCGTCGCGCACCGTCTCGTACCTCAGCTACCGTTACATAGAAAGTCCGTTCCTTCGATACAAGCCCATGTAGAGCCAAACCTGGGCATTTAAACCAACTAGCCGCACCGAAGCTCGCGCTCGGCTACCTCCAAGGCGTGGAACCGGAAAGTAGAAGCCCTGGAGTCGACCCAAAGACCGAAGCCAAACAGAAGCTGTAGAAGTTCGGGGGCCAGGTCGGGAACGGCGGCATGGTGCCGCTGGCCTTGCGGAAGCGTGTTCCTTCGTGGTAGTTTCCGCTCATGAGTTGTACGCTGAACACCCCGCGCGAGCGCCTCGTGCGACGCTCACGAACTACCAGTCCAGGGCTTGCACCTGCTGAATCTTCGCGTTGATCCGCCTTCCCCGGAAGCGCATGAAAGGCAAGATCCACCCATGAACCTTCAGGTATCGAGTTTACGGCAAGGCGTGATCCGCAGTTACCGTGCCTGGTTACCCGAGATCCCAGAAGGGGCGATTGCCACCCTGGGCGAAGGTGAGACGCCCCTGATCGAGGCCCCACACCTCTCGGAGCGCATCGGAGCCCAACTCTACCTGAAGTTCGAAGGAATGAACCCGACCGCCTCTTTTAAGGACCGCGGGATGACCGTGGCTTTGAGCCGGGCCGTGGCCGAAGGAAGCCGCGCCTGCGTCTGCGCCTCGACGGGGAATACCGCTGCCTCGGCGTCTGCCTACTCTGCGAGGGCCGGCATAAGCTGCTTCGTCATGGTGCCGGCGGGCAAGATAGCTTTAGGCAAAGCCGTCCAGGTCCTCGCCCACGGGGCGAAGATAGTCCAGATCGAGGGCAACTTCGACGCGGCCTTGAAACTTTCCCGTAAAGCAGCCGAAGAGCTCGGCGACGTCGCCCTCGTCAACTCCGTGAACCCGAACCGCATCGAGGGCCAAAAGACTGCGGCTTTCGAGGTCTGCGAATCTTTGGGTCGTCCGCCAGACGCTTTGTCGCTTCCGGTTGGCAACGCGGGCAACATCACCGCCTACTGGAAAGGCTTTGTGGAATGGAAGGAGGCAGGCCTCGCCGACGCTGTCCCAAAGATGCTCGGCTTCCAGGCAGAAGGGGCCTCCCCTCTCGTCGCCGGTCACGACTTTGAGAGCCCGGAGACGGTGGCGAGCGCGATCCGGATCGGGGCACCTGCGAGCAAGGAGGGTGCCCTCTCCGCCATGCGCGAGTCCGGCGGCCTCATAGAGAGCGTCACCGACAAGGAGATACTCGACGCGCAAAGTTTGCTCGCCCGCGAGGAAGGCGTCTTCTGCGAGCCGGCCTCCGCCGCCGGGATCGCTGGTCTCCGGAAACTCGCCCGTGAGGGCCGGGTTCCCGAGGGCGTCGTGGTGAGCGTCCTCACCGGGCACGGTCTGAAGGATCCGGACGCGATCCTGTCGCGCACCATGCTCCCCGATCCGATCCCGGCCTCCTTTGAGGCGCTCGCCGAGGTCATAGAGAAGCACAAGCCATGATCTCCGTCCGCATCCCGGCCACCTCGGCGAACCTGGGCCCGGGATACGACGCGGTAGGCCTCGCGCTGTCTCTGTCTATGCGGATAAGCCTGGATCGCGCCCCCTATCCTATCGTCGAGGTCTACGGCACCGGAGCGGACCTCATCCCCCACGGTCCCGATCATCCCGCGTACCGCGCCGCCCAGTTCGTCGCCGAACTCGCCGGGGAGTCCTACGCAGACTTCCACCTCGTCCAGGAGAACGCTATCCCCCCTGCTCGAGGTCTCGGGGGGAGCGCAGCCGCCCTGGTAGGCGGGGCCGTCGCCGCCAACGATCTCCTCGGGCGCTCCATGGCCGCCCCCGACCTTTTGAACCTGGTATGCGAGCTCGACGGCCACCCCGACAACGCCGCCCCTGCCTTCCTCGGCGGCCTCGTCATCGGCACTCTGACCCCCGAGGGCGTAAGCGCGGTTCGCCTCGAACCCAAAG
>JALZFJ010000396.1 GCA_030867425.1 Actinomycetota bacterium
GGAAGATGTGGTCGTCGGGGTTCTTGTGGTCGAGCTGGATGATATTGTGGTCCACGTACTGGACGGCGCAGGGTACCTGGATCCTATCTACGCCCATCTGCTCCAGCTGCAGACAGGCCATCGTGCCGGTGGCGTCTTGGAGCAGGCACTGATCGATCCTCAAGCCCACCTCTTCGCCCTGCTCGTAGGTACCTCTCTCCACGTGATCCTTGAGAACCTTGGCAACCAAATTATCCGCCACGAATCTCACCCCTAAAAAGTTGCTCCTAACCTACACCTCATTATGGCACAGGGGTCGGCCCCCTACTTTTGCCGGCCCAGGACGAAGGCCTGAAATCCGCCGACGGTGTTCTCAGGAGCCCCAGCGAGTGGTGCCGAACCGCCCGCGAGTCCTCTGACGCCCCCGGTATCGGATACTTCATTAAAGGATGCACTCTAATCGTTTAGTTCTGAACTAATCGCTCGTAGACGGAGCGCTAGCGCCTAAGCGCCTGGCGCATCTCTTCGGTCTCCTCGTTGGAGTCGTCCCCGACGGCGGCGCCTCCGACGACCCTGGCGCGCAGGCGCCGGGCCTCGCGGTAGTCGTCGGCGACTTCCGGGTACATGGCCGTCAAACCTTGCTCCGTCTCCCGGTCCTCTTGGGCGGGGTCGGCGATAAAGTTGCGCTCTTCGAGGACGTCCAGGATAGTTCGGTCGGCCAGCTCGATTGAGCGTTCGGGATTGTCCACGAAGACTCGCTCGAGCTCGCCCCACCGCTCCTCGTAACGCTGGCGGCTCTCTTCGGAGAGCGGCTCTACCTGCCGCTCCACACGCCCGCGACGCTGCCGCAGCTCCCTCTCTGCCTCTTTTTCAGAGCCACGCTCCTGCGTGACCCGCTCGTACTCCTCCCCGAACTCCTCACGCGTCCGCTCCCGCCGCTCCTCGATCCGGCGCTCGCGCCTCCTGCGAAGGACGAGGAGGATCGCCAGGATCAAGACCACAACTGCGACGATGATAATTCCCACTATTGCCTGCGTATCCACGCGTCTCCTCCTCTTGCGAGACTATCCGCGTCGCACTATTCCCAAAGCGGGGGCAGACGTAACATACCGGTTTTGCAATAAAATGCGCTGCAACCGGTCTTCTAACGATGTTTGGTGGCGTCCCTCCGGTGGCACAACAGTGGTCGTGATACGGCTTTATGCGAAACGAACAGCCAGGGAGGCGCGATGACCGAACGCCGGAAAGAAGAAGCCGAAAACAAAGAAGACCGCGACAAAACCAAGGACCGGCAGGAGAAGGATGCCACTACGGGGGCGGTAGAGGAGGAAGAAGAGACCGGGGGCGCCCTCAGGGACAAGGATAACGGTCGAGACCAGTAGATAACGCACAAGCGTTAACTGGCGGGAGCGCCGTTAGAGGTCATGGCCTTCGCGTCCCGATCTATTCGCCTCTGACGGGCTACGTTAACGGACTCTTGGGCGGCGGGAGCTGTTGCGGGAGCGGTTGAAGAGGCGGTCCAGGTAACGGTCCGCGGTCCAGGCTCCGCCAACACCCCCAATCACACCGAGCACGATGTCGAAGATAGTGTCGGGGAGGGCGTGGTCGATGCTCGCAGCGGGAAAGAGGTAATCGAGCAGGATCTCGATGCCCTCCCAGCCCGTCGCCCCGACGAGCCCGATCGCACTTCCAGTAAAAAGCGCGTGGCGGGGTGTGTCGAAGAACTCGTCGTCGCCGCCAGCCCGGTAGATGATCTCCGCTGTTACCGCTACGAACGTGAACGGCGTTATGATGTGCGCGATCTCGTCGTAGAGCGCTATCGGCTCGAATATGTCCCAGAGAAAGCCCGCCCCGTTGAGGAGCGTGCAGACCGCGATAAGCCCGACAACCCAACTTCTCGGCACCTAAACGATTCCTCCGCCTACACAACTTCCAAGACGGCAGCGTCTATGCCACGATGGCCCGCTGCCGAAACCGGTGGGGCCACGATGGTAGGCTATTCTTCTGGTCTCCCGCTACCGAAAGGGTAAGAATTAGTAGCAGTGGCTACATACCACCGTTCGGGGAGCCCGGCCCCGACGAGATCCTGGCGGCTCTCAAGGAGGCGACCCGCGAAGATCCCGGCCTACAGAAACGCCCGGCCGAGGAAGTCTCGCACAACCCCGCCCACGACGGCTACCTCGAAAGCGAGCCCTCCCCCACCCTCGTCGCGGAGATGC
>JALZFJ010000399.1 GCA_030867425.1 Actinomycetota bacterium
CAAGAAGCCAGTAATCCCGCGTTCGTCGAAAAATTTCTCGCCCTGCCCGAAGAGGAGCGTTGGCCGCTTGCGGGGGCCGAGACCGACGAGGAGATACTAGAACGGTTCGAGAGGGCCGTTTACCAGATCCTCTCTCGTCCCGAGAGCGCCGACGGCCCCTCCCTCGCCGTTTCGCACGGCGGCATCATGCGCGCGTTCTTGCGGGACCGCTTCGGGCCCGAGATTCTCCCCGGCCTCGAACGCGCCCCGAACGCTTCCTTCACCCGCATCCTCTGGAACTTCTCGGAGCCCGACGCAGCACCTCGGCTCTTGGAGCTCGCCTCCACGAAGCACTTCTCTCGTAGATAGCCGTCAGGTACCAGCTGTTAGTCATTTCTCCTGTGGCGCTCGCGGCTTTTGCCGATGCAACGGTCTGCCATGGGACGCGGGGAACACGCGGCGGGGACTCCCTCGGCTCCTTGCTGACCGCTATTAGATAACAAGCAAAGCCTTTACCCCACTGGGCGGACGTCGCGGGCGTTCGGGCCCCGGTCGTTGCGGCCGACGACGTACTCTACCTCGCCGCCGGGCTCCAACGCCGAAGGGTCGCCGAGCACCTCTGAGTGGTGCACGAAGAGGTCCTCGCCGGTCGGTCGCACCAGGAAACCATACCCCTTTTCAGGATCAAACCACTTCACCCGGCCCTGCTCCCGGTCCAGCTCAGCGGCAGCCACAGAAGCCGGGGCGGTCTCGACGGGGAAGGTGGCTTGTGGTTCAGAGCCGTCGCCAGCCTCGTCCTGCACGGCGATTTGCGTTGCACCCTGCGGGGCGTCTCTGACGGCCTCCAGGACTATCGAATCCTCGGCTACCTTGACCACGACCGATTCGACGCCGGCCCAGTGTTCTCTCCAGATCGGATCGTCCGCCACCGCCGGGTCGAACCACATCCCCCAGCCGTCGCGCTCGCCGTGGTCAAGGACCCCCTCGAAGACGCTCGCTTGCTCGCTGATCGGTCCTCGGTCGCGACGGTAGATATCGTTGCGGGAGCGGAAAGATTGCACGGAGGAGGCGCTGGTACCCAAAGCGTCGGCGATCCACTCGTCCGTCTTGCCCGCGTTTACCCATTCCCGGATCTGCTTGATGTGAGGCTTTAGGGCGATACGCTTCTTCGAATCCGCCATACTCCGATCTCTCCTTGCTTGCCTGTTGCCTAGATCTATCCCGCCAATATAGGTGTAGAAAAGCTGATCTATGAATTATTAACCTTGACGAAAACCATTCTATCACCGATAACAGATTTTCGAACCCGCCCGTAATGCTCGCGCCCGAGCGACCCCGTACCGGGCACTACGAACCTTCGTCGCGAGTACCCGACGCTCTAGCGGCGGTTCGTCATCGGGCGGAGCGGGGATGGGTCTCTCCCGGCCTTCTTCCTTGCGGGCTCCCGAGGTGTCTTTGGCCTGGAGGTCCTGCACCCTGGTGGATTCCTCATCCCGCTGCACCTCCTGCTGCGCGGCCCGACGCTTGGCCCACTCGCCGGAGGCCGGCCTCACCGATTACCCTTCCGTCCCGGCGTCTTCCTTCGCCGCGGCTTCTTCGGTCTCTTCGCCCGTAACTTCAGGCGGGGGTTCGGGGAACTCGAGGCGTCCCTCGCGGGCAAGGTCGTACAGGACCTCGCCGACTATCGGAGCGGGGAGCTCGAGGCGCAAGGCCAGGTTCTCGGCGACGGCTAGCACCGCGTAGTGATCGTCTTGGGCCGCTTCATCGAGGACGTCGAGAGCGAGGAGGGCGCGCGCGAGCTCCCCGGACGGTACAACCGTGTCGCCGCCCGCGGCCACGCGTAGGTACTGGACGAGCGGGAGATCGAAGCCGGCGACCACGCCGACGATCGGCTCCGTCTCGTAGATGCGCCGCCGGATGAAGAGCCGCGTGTCGTATCCGTCGGCCCAGCGCCTCAAGACCTCGCGCTCGTTCACGTAGTTGTACTGGGCCACCCGGTGCTGGAACTGCCCGAGGAGCTGCCCGGTCATCACCCTCAAAGCCTCATCTCCGAAGAACCACTCGTCGCCCTCGACGTTCATGATGCCGCTGACGCGCGGTATCGTCAGCTCCTCCTCCTCGTCCTCGAAGGTCTCCTCGAACTCGCGGACCTTCGCACGAACCTCCTCCACTGGGCGCCCACTCTTCATCAGGGCGGCCTCGTAGATCGCGAGCGCCGCC
>JALZFJ010000419.1 GCA_030867425.1 Actinomycetota bacterium
TCCCCTACCACCTCTCGCGCTTCGTCCTCAACGTCTTCCGCTCCGTCCCGGACATCCTCTGGGCGCTCGTCTTTGTGGTGGCTCTGGGTCTGGGTCCTTTCCCCGGCACCCTCGCCCTCGCGGTTCACTCGGCCGGCATTTTGGGTAAGCTCTACAGCGAGACGCTCGAAGCGGTGCCGGCTCGACCGGTGGAAGCTTTGCGGGCGACGGGAGCGGGCACGTTGCAGGCCTTCCTCTTCGGGCGGCTTCCTCAGGCCATGGGCGGGTTTACCTCGCTCACCCTCTACCAATGGGAGTGCAACATCCGCTCGGCAACGATCCTAGGCTTCGTCGGAGCCGGGGGCATCGGACAACAGATTCTCATCTCCATGAACCTCTTTGACTATTCGAAAGTCGCGACCCTCGTAGGCGCTACGATCGTCGTCGTGCTCTTGGTAGACCGCTTCTCGGCCGCGATCCGTCGCAGGCTCGTGTACTGACTTGCAGTTGCCGGATACTAGGTTGTGGGCAGAATCGGTATGTAAGATGACGGTCACAGAGATGCCGGGCTACTAAGACTAGACTCTTCTCCCCGTGTCCCACAACCCCCTGATGCCGAGCGTCTCGGCGTCGAAGAGCATCACGTACCCGCAGTTGCCGCACGGGAGCTTCACCACTCCCCTGTCCTCGGTAAGGTTCGCGTCGCCCTCTTCCAAGAGCGCCCTGACGTAAGAGGCCTCGGCAAAGCGCCACTTGCTATCCCCGCAAGCCGGACACTGGACAACCGCCTTCGAGTGCATCCATCTCTCCAAGGTCTGTTGCTGCGATGGGTTTAAGGGCATGAAGCTCCTCCTTTACCCGTCCTGTGCCTCGGAAAGCTGGATGACTGCGCTCCACGGGTAGAATAGGGGCTGCGCCGAGCGTCCAACGTGGGTTTCTACCGACAGGACGATGCCCCTATCATTGACCTCTTCGAGACTACCGGCGGCGTACTCGGTGCTGGCCCCCGAGACGAACACGAGCTTTACCGGTTGGCCAAGCCAGGCTTCGGGAACGGGCGTGCTCCTACCGATCTCGCTCACCCTCCTCGGCCTCTACCGTCAGCCGTCCGACGGGTCCGGGGGCTCGCGAGGCGAACGCCAACCGAGCACCTCGGCCCGCTCCCGGGCGACGTTCGCCTGCCACTCGTCCACCCTCTCGTGACGGCGCAGGCCACTACTCAGCTCCCGTAGCTGCCAGCTGGCCTCGGTACCAAGAACGACCTCCAGCGCTTCCTCGAAGGAGTCTGCTGTCCGAGGAGCGCGGGCTTTGGCCTGCCGTGTCAGAACCTTATCCACCATGCAGACCACACCTTGATCGTCTCGCACAGGCTTCCCCCACATCAGGTTCTTTCCATCAGGACGGATAGTTTACCCTTGCCGGGGCAATCTTCGCCACCACCCGTCCTCCGACGTGCCCCTTCTGGGCGACCGTCGCAACCTTGGGCGCCGCCCTCCCCGTCACCCGCCAGAACGGTGTCTACGTCGCCCTACCTCGAGCGCTATCCTCGTCTCGAGCACCGACTCCCTCCTCACCATCCTCTCGCTCATCCTGTCCCTGGGGTCTGTCTGATCCACCTTGACAAACGCCCGGAGAGAAGTACCATTAATTAGCCGGCTAAATAAAATCGCAGAAGGGAGGAAAGGTGGCAAGCTTGAGAGAGCTGGTAGAGGAAGAGGTTTCGAGTTGGCCGGGAGTCGAGGCGAGACCCCACCGGTTCGGCGGGGTCGAGTTTCGGGTGAGGGGGCACGAGATCGGGCACCTTCACGGGAGCCGGATGGCGGATCTGCCGTTCCCGGTTCGGGTGCGAAAGGAGCTCGTGGCCGAGGGCAGGGCACAGCCGCACCACTTGTTGCCGCAGACCGGCTGGGTGAGCTACTACCCTAGCGGGCCGGAGGACGCTTCGGCCGTCGTGGAGCTCTTCCGCCTGAACTACGAACACCTCATGGAAAAGAGCAGAAATAAGGCGGGGCCGGGTGCCTCGGGCAGGGAAGCAGGGTGAGGTCGTCCGCGGCGAAGGGAGCCTTCGACCGGACGACCGGTTACCTCCTCGCGAGGGCCTGTAAGGCCCACCGCGGCAGCGTCGGTGCTGTTTTGGCGGAGGTGGGGTTGCACGTCGGCCAGGAGATGGTGCTCTTGCACCTCTGGAAACGAGACGGGCTTACCCCCTCCGAGATGACCGGAGCTTTGGGTGTGGAGCCTCCCACGGTGACCAACATGCTCAGCCGCATGGAGAAGGCCGGGCTTTTAGAGCGATGTCGGGACCCAGAGGACGCCCGGTGCACTAGGGTCTATCTGACGGAGAAGGGCCGTTCCTTACGCGAGCCGGTAGAACGTCGCTGGGAGACAGTGGAGGAGCGCGCCTTCGAGGGGCTAACGGAAGAGGAGGAAACCCTTCTCCGCCGGCTGTTGGCCAGGGTCCACGACAACCTAACCCGAGACCCGGTCGCCGGAGGATAGATTTCTTAGTCCGTTCAATTTGGTAACAGAATTTTGGGGAGATCATTTGACTTCGACCAACAGAAAACCTCACGTTGTCGGGATCGGCGGCACGCTGCGCAACGGTTCGAAGGGCCTGAGGGCTTTGGAGGAAGCGCTCCAGGCAGCCGAAGAGGACGGGGCGACGACCGAGCTTCTGGACCTGCGCGAGCTGGACCTGCCGATGTACGAGCCCGGTAAGCCTTTAGAAGAGTACGGCGCCAGCGTCGAGAGGCTCGTGGAAGCCATGCGCAGCGCGGACGCACTCGTCTGGAGCACCGCCGCCTACCACGGGACGCTCGCGGGCATCACCAAGAATGCCCTAGACTTCACGCAGTTCATGGCGCGGGACGAGAAGCCCTACCTGCAGGACAAGGTAGTGGGACTCGTCGCGACGGCTGGAGGGGGTATGGCAGCGGTCAACGCGATCAATGCGATGGTCAACGTCGTTCACGCGCGGCGCGGCGTCGCTGCCCCGCTCTCCGTGCCCATCCAACAACCTTGGAAAGCGTTCGACGAGGATGGGAACGTCCGCGACGAAGGCGTGGCCAAGCGGCTGGAGGCTTTAGGTCGGCTCGTGGTCGAGATGGCGACGAAGCTCGAGCCCGGCTCAGAAGAGTCCGACGAGCGCGAGCTTCGGACCGTAGCTTAGAGAGAGGACTATGAGCTTCGCGAAAAAAGCCGGCACAGGAGAAGCCCGGGCCGGCGGGACCAGACTGCTCCTGGCGGTCTTGATCTCC
>JALZFJ010000057.1 GCA_030867425.1 Actinomycetota bacterium
GCCCTGAGAGTGTACCGGCGAGTATCCTCGGGCTCGCCTGACGTCTCGAGGTACCCGGCCAAAGACTCCGTCGCCCGGGCCAGGTCGTGAAGCGCCATCGCCAGCGGCTCCGGTGCACTATCTCCGGAGCGCACCACGCTCAGAGCAGCGCGGGCCAACCCCCGCACGTTGCGCACGGTCAGGTCTATCTGGTCGGACGCTGCGGCATAGAGGTCGAGGTGTCTCAAGGTACGCCGCCTGGGCGGGGAGAACCGAGCGGTCTCGCGGCCGGCGGCGAGGGCTTCTTTGAAGCCGCTCACCCGAGCGTCAATCTCCCGGGCTTTTGCGAGCGCCCGCTCGGCCCGCTCGAGGTCGCCGTCGTCGAGCGCGGCGGCCGTCTCCTCGAGCACAGCGACCGACTCGTCGAAGATCGGATGCGCTGCCCGTTGGACCATGAGCTCGGGGTTGACCGGGAGCAACGCGTTGACGGCGAGGGCGACGCCACCTCCGATCAGCGCCTCCAGAAAACGGTTGGGCGAAAAGTCGCCACCAGAGGGCAGGTCTACGGCTATCAGGATCATCGCCGAGATGGCGGCCTCGTTCACGCCGAGCTCCCCCCTGCCCAAGAACACGGCGGCCGACATCGCCAGGGCAACCAGGACCCCGATCTGCACCGCCCCGACGTCGGTGATGAACACGAGGAGGTCAGCGAGGGCGACCCCGAAGGCCACCCCGAAGACCAGCTCGACCACGCGACGGTTGCGCTGGCCCACGGCCAGGCTCAGCGAGATCACCGTCACTATCGACGCGAACACCGGCTGCTCATGCCCGAGGACCAGGACCGCCAGGAGCCACGCGACGCCGGCGGCGACCGCCGTCTGCAGGATCTGCCACCACCCTTCCCGGAGGCGGACAAGACCCGCGCGCAGGCGCTGACGAACCCGAAGAAAGAACCTCGCCTTCTCCCACCAAGACAGACCCTCGTTCGACGTCATCCCCTGAACATCCTCCGGGGCTTCTAGTCCCCGTCTGCCGACCCCCGCACGCAGCAGTTCCTCAACCCGAGGACGCAGCCCGTCGTGTAGATACCCTCTTCCATGCTGGTCATCTTACCCCTATTCGTGCCCTCCGCGGAAACCCGGTTGCCGGTAGACCGCCGGAACCGTAGAATCCTGTTTCGCACACGTAACAGCAATGACCCGAAAGGATTCCCATGATCCATCCCTGGCACGACGTTCCTATCGGCGACGACGTTCCCGACGAGATCAACATCGTGGTCGAGATCTCGAAAGGCTCCAAGGTCAAGTACGAGCTCGACAAGGACACCGGGCTCCTGGAGGTCGACCGAGTACTGTACTCGTCGGTCGTCTATCCAGAGAACTACGGCTTCATACCCCAGACACTGGCCGACGACGACGACCCGCTAGACGCAATAGTGCTGATGCAGGAGCCGATCCAACCGATGAGCCTGTTAGAGGTGCGCCCGATCGGCCTGCTGCCGATGGTGGACGAGGGGGAGAACGACGAAAACATCCTCTGTGTGCACGTCGAAGACCCGCAATACGAGGCGTTCACCCACGTCAACGAATTACCTGAGCACCGGTTGAACGAGATAAAACAGTTCTTCAAGGAGTACAAAAATCTGGAGGGGAAAGAGGTAGAGGTGGGGGAAATCTCCGGTCCCGAAGATGCCTTCGAGTACATCCGACGCGCCATAGAGCGCTACAAGAAGCAGTTCTCCTAAGAGAGGTACAGGATGACCGAGCTCGCAAACAGAAATTGCGTGCCGTGCAGAGGCGATACGCCACCCTTGAAGGGCGAGGAGTTAGAAGGTCTCCGGCAGCAGGTCCCCGATTGGGAGGTCGTCGAGGAGCATCATCTAAGGAGGGCCTTCAAATTCAAGAACTTCCGGGAGGCCCTGGGGTTCGTCAACAGGGTAGGCGAGCTCGCCGAGGATCAGGGGCATCACCCGGACATAAGCTTCGGTTGGGGCTACGCTGAGGTCACGGTCTTTACGCACAAGATCGACGGCCTCACCGAGAGCGACTTCGTCTTCGCCGCCAAGGTGGACACTTTCTAGCGCTACCCGGCCCACGGAACCGCCTGTGGTTTCGGACGAGCCAAGGTGGGCAAATAGGGTGGGCGACGGTCCGTAGAGCGAGTACGGGAGGTGCTTTAGTGGCGGATGCGGAAGAACGTACAGAGCAAGCTATAAAGGTCCGGCAGGTCACGGACTATCAAGCGTCCTGGACCGAGGAGGTGCGCGGGGAGCCCGGGAGCTTCACGTTCCAGTTGATCCTCGACGACGGCGCGGAAGAGTACGTCCTGCAACCGACAGTGGGCGACGCCAAGGTGATCAGGAAGTTGATGGACAGGAGCGACGCCCTTACCTTCGATCTGGGGCGCAGAACCCTCATAGTCAGCAACATCCGGCTAGGCGCGGCCTAGGAGGTCCGGGGATCACGTCGTCGCTCGCCCGGAGAGGTTGAGAAGGTTTCGCAAGGGTACAAGCGGTCGCGTTAACAACGCAGAAAAACAGGAGGTGCTTTAGTGGCGGATGCGGAAGAACGTACAGAGCAAGCTATAAAGGTCCGGCAAGTCACCCAGGTCCATGCCAACTGGAACGAGGAAGAGCGCGGCGAGCCCGGCAAGTTCTCCTTTCAGCTTATCCTCGACAACGGCGCAGAGGAGTACGTTATCCGCCCGACGAACGAGGACTCCGACTTGCTGATAGACATGTTCGGACAGACCGGGACCATATACTTCGACCTGGAGCGCGCGGTCCTCATCTTCGGCGACATCTCCGTCGAGCCGTAGCCCCGGGCAGAGTCGAGATGGGCCCAGGCCGATCTAAATCTTACGCTGCGCGCCTGCTACGGGGTCCTTTTCGGCGTCCCGGTTTTGTGCCCGCGTTCGCGCCCACGGTGCCCACCACCCGACAGGCTTGGACATCGTGCTTCGCCAAGGCCCAGGTAAAGAAGGAGTGCGCATAGGTTTCTACCCCCGGGACTGTACACCGTGTGCAACGCCCGGCCGCAAAAGACCGGCATCCCTACGAG
>JALZFJ010000063.1 GCA_030867425.1 Actinomycetota bacterium
CTCCTCACCATGTTGTCTATGCTCGGATTCTTCCTGTTGGTCCTTCTGATGGATTTGGTGATCGTTGGGGTAATGTTCTGGGTCTTCTTTCTCAGGGGTAGATAACCCTCGGCCGAGGATATACGAGTGCTTGAGCGCCACGGTGAGAAGTCGCCGGAAGAGTTGGAGCTGGATCGCATAGAAGAGGTGCCGGTTAAAGACGCGGAGGAGTAGCGAGGCTCCAGCTTTTCGGGTTTAAGAAAGGAGATCTGGGGAACAAAAGTGATGTTGGAACTGTACCTTGAGTAAGAGGTGTGGACCAATGGACAGAGTAGCTTGAGACATAGAGGTACTCTGTTGAGATGAGTCCACGGCGTAACGTCGTAGCAGTGGCCGGCGTCCTTACTCTAAGGGGCTCCGGCCTTTTCGTACGTCAACCCCACGTCCTGCCTTCTCGGACACTCAGTCGCCGACAATAAGTTCTTCTTGGGAAACGCTACCCTTATGGATAAGGGTTGTCGTGCTACTGCCCGTCGCTGCACTCGGTTATCCTGCGATCCTGGGCGTGTGGACCGAAGGGTCCCCACATGAACAAGAGTTCGACGATGAAGACGCCGACGCGCAGCGTGAGGATCCTCCAGCTCCCGAGTGGACCGCCTTTCTAGGGTATGGTAGGCGCGAAACCCCCAGCGGGTAGGTGGAGTTCGATGCGGTAACAGACCAGAGAGACAGCATGATCGGCTATGATGGATCGGTGGGATCTACGGGTAGTAGTGGATGACGTATCCATAAGCAGGGAGGTAACAACACGGTGGTCACGCTCGAAGAAGCTCAAAGAATCATTTCTGCCGCTGAGCACAAGGCCCAGCAGATGGGCCAGCCGATGAACATAGCCGTGATGGACGCTGGAAGGAACCTTGTAGCCTTCCACCGGATGGACGGGGCGTGGGTGGCGAGCATCGACATCGCCATAGACAAGGCCTTTACCTCGGCCGGAAGAGGTCTCACCACACGAGAGATCGGCGAGATGGCCCAGCCTGGTCAGCCTCTCTTCGGCATCAACACCACGCACGGCGGCCGGATCGTCATCTTCGCCGGCGGCATCCCGCTGATGAGTGATGGCGAGGTGGTCGGGGCGGTAGGAGTAAGTGGTGGCACGCCGGATGAGGACCACGAGGTAGCGGAGGCCGGCGTCGCTGCCTTTTAAGCTCTCTTTAAGGTTTTGGGGCTATCCTATCTAGATAGTGCTCAATAGCCCCAACCATAGAGGAGATAGAAAGAGAGTGCGCACCACGTCAGTAATGAGCTGTGGTAGGTCCGCGGCCAGGAGAAGAAGAGTGCTGCTTTTTATGCTCCTTGTGTGTTCGGTGGCCTTCCTCGTTGGCTTGGTGGGGTTTGCACCAGCCCAAGAAGAAGCCAATGCCGAACCCTCTACTACTACTGCTGAGCAACCAAACATAGTCTTCGTCCTCACCGATGACCTAGACTACGCCTCTACTCAGAAGATGCCAGAGATCAACTCCTTGCTGGCCCAAGGGGGCGCCTCCTTCGAGGAGGCCTTTGTGAGCTACCCGATATGCTGACCATCTAGGGCTACGATCCTCACCGGCCTCTACTCCCACAACCACGACGTCAGGGGGAACAAGCGCCCGGTAGGAGGCTTCGAGAAGTTCCGCGATGAGGGGCTTGAGGAAGATACGATCGCCGCCCGCCTGCAGGAGGGAGGCTACCGGACCGCCCTGATCGGCAAGTACCTAAACGGCTATGGCGCGGACGACCCGAGCTACGTCCCTCCGGGCTGGGACGAGTGGTACGCCAAGCCGGGCCGTTTCGAGTATTACGACTACGAGCTGAACGAGAACGGGGAGGTCGTCTCCTACGGTAGCGAGGAAGAGGACTACCTCACCGACGTCCTCTCTGGGCACGCCACAGACTTTGTCCGCCGCGCGGCGGACGAGGACGACCCCTTCTTCGCTTACATAGCTCCGACATCGCCCCACAATCCCACAACCCCCGCCGAGCGCCATAAGGGAACCTTCGCCGACGAGGAGGCGCCCCGCTCTCCGTCCTTCAACGAGGAGGACGTCTCGGACAAGCCCTCCTGGATCCAAGACCTCGAACCTGTCGCGGAGAATGCACGTTCCAGGATCGACGGCCATTACGAAGAACGCCTGGAGTCGATGCTGGCCGTAGACGAGATGGTAGGCTCGCTCGTTGAGGAGCTAGAGGCCACAGGCGAGCTTGAGAACACCTACATCTTCTTCACCTCCGACAACGGCTACCATTTGGGCGAGC
>JALZFJ010000066.1 GCA_030867425.1 Actinomycetota bacterium
GGATCGAGCGGGACTTCGACCCCGAAGCGGTTCGGCAGATGAAGGCCCTGGCGGGACGAGACCTCATCGTGGGCGGGCCCGAGCTCGCCGCCCAGGCGTTCGAGGCAGGGTTGGTCGACGAGTGCCACCTATTCGTCGTACCGATGGTGGTGGGAGGCGGCAAGCGATCCCTGCCCGACAACGTCCGCCTGAAGCTCGAACTGCTGGACGAGCGTCGTTTCGGCAGCGGCATGGTTTACCTCTACTACCGCACCAAGAGGACGCGATGAGGTGCCCCTAAACGGCTTCGAGGTAGGAGCACAGAGCTCACTGCAACGCCTCGGGCCTCCCCCGACCGCGGTGCGTACGCCTTCAATCCGAAGGCCTTCAGCCACCCGCCCTCGCCCAGCGCTTCGTCGAGCGCGAACAGCTTGAGCTGCGGAGCCCGGTGCTTCGTGGGGAACAGGCGCGGGTTTGTCACGCTCACCGGCCTCGTCTCGCAGGGGGCGAAGGAGACGTAGTAGCGCGAGAGCGTGTCCCCGCCGTACTCCACCACGAGGCCTCCGCCGCCGAAGCGGCTCGCCGTCGGAGAGCCCGCCAGAGAGCCTGGAGCGGGAGAGGATCAGGTTCGACCTCTAATCGGCAGCACTAGCGCGAGGGCTAAAGCTACCACTCGAGATTGACCAGGGTGCTCCAGAGAAGCTCAAGCGAAACGTTGATCTAGCGCCGCCCAGCACCGAGCACTATCATACCGGGCGCATGCCGCGGGGAAAGAAGAACGCCAACGGAGAGGGCTCGAAGGCACGTCGCCGCAAGGACGGTCGCTACGAGACCCGCGCCGTCCTGGAGACTCCGGCCGGTCGCAAACGGGTGAGCTTCTATGGGGCGACCGCCAAGGAGGCGAACGAGAAGAAGATCGCGGCGCTTGCCGACCAGAACCGGGGGGTCATGTTCGCGGACCCGAAGGGGCTCAAGGTCGCCGAGTACCTCCAAAGCTGGCTCTCGGACACGGTCCGCTACCAGGTGAGCGAGGGGACGTACCTCCGCTACGAGAGGACCTGTCGCAACCACCTGCTACCGTTCTTCGGAAGACTGCGACTTCGGGACCTGACACCGGCGCACGTGCGCTCTTTCAAGGCCCGCAAGCTCGAGGAGGGCCTGAACCCCAACACCGTGGGCGTCGTGCAGAGCGTCCTCTCCGCGGCGCTGAATCAGGCTGTGGACGACGGCCTGATCTCCGCCAACCCCGCCGCCCGCGTGAAGAAGGCCGCGACTCGAGGAGAGTCTCCGATGCGTGCACTTTCCAACGAGGAAGCATCTCGCCTGATTGCCGCCGCCGAAGGGACCCGGGACGAGGCCCTCATAACGCTCGCCCTTCGCACCGGCATGAGGCAAGGCGAGTTGGCGGCCTTGCGCTGGGAAGACCTCGATCTTTCGGAGAAGGGTACGGTCACCGTGCGGCGCTCGGCGGACACGCGCACGAAGACCCGGATCTCCACGACCAAGACCGGCGAGGAGCGCAAGGTGGGCATCGGTCCCCGCACGGCCGAAGCCCTCAAGGCGCACAGGGCACGGCAGCTCGAGGAGCGAATGGCTGCCCGCTCGTGGGAAGACCCCGGCCTCGTCTTCCCCAACGCGCGGGGCAAGGTTCGCCGACGAGACTCCGTGATGCGCTCCTTGAGGAGGCTCCTTAAGGAGGCGGGCCTGCCCGCCCAGATACGCTTCCACGATCTAAGGCACACCGCCGCCACCCTCGCCATCAGGCAGGGGATGCCCATACACGTAGTCTCCAAGATGCTCGGGCACTCCGACCCCTCCATGACGTTGAGGAGGTACGCCCACGTCTTGGACGACATGAGAGAGGACGCAGCGCGAGCAATGGACGAGCTCTTCTGATCCCTTTGACCCCCGGTCGTACCCTAACCGCCGATTCTCCTCTCCCTAAACCTCCTTACCCCGCCGGGCCGAGCAACGGGGTTAGAGGCAACGGATCTGCCCCTTGCCTAAGGGGTTGAATGATGCACCTGACCTAGTTAAAGGAGCACGATGAGTACCCAAACCCCGAGCTACTGGGACCCGCCCTGGGAGACCACGCCGCCAGACGACCTGTCCCCCGCCGTAGAGGAGCGTCTCCAGGATCAGCTCCGTTACGTCAAAGATCGCTCACCGTTCTACAGGCAGAAGTTCGCCGAGGCCGGCATCGATCCCGGCCACATAGGGCTGGATGATCTGGCAGAGCTTCCCTTCACGACCAAAGAAGAGGTGCGGCACTCGCAGGAGCAGGAACCGCCGCTCGGCGCCCACGCCTGCGTCGGCTGGCCCGAGATCTCGCGCATCCACGCCTCGAGCGGTACCACAGGACAACCTACGCTCATCGGACTCACCCAGCGCGATAGAGAGATGTGGAGCGAGCTGATAGCACGTTGTATGTGGTCCATGGGCGCACGTCCCGAGAGCCGGGCCTGGGTTGCCGCCACGCTCGGATGGTGGATCGCGGGCCTCACCTTCGTCGATTCCTTGCAGCACCTGGGCGCGGCGGTGCTGCCCGCCGGTCATACCGAGCCGGGGCGCACCTTCTCCGTCCTGCAGCGGACCGGCGTCGACTTTGTGATCTCGACGCCGAGCTTCGTGAAATACCTCGCCAAGTTCGCGCGCGAGGAGATGGACCTCGATGTCGCCACGCTAGGGATTCGCCACATGGCGCTCGGAGGGGAACCGGGAGCCGGCTTCCCCCACACCCGGCGCCAGCTCGAGGAGCAGTGGGGCTGCAAGGTCTACGACAGCATGGGCACGGCCGATTTTTCGACCCTGATCTGGAGCGAGTGCGAGGCTCAAGACGGCATGCACTTCCTGGGCCAGGGCTTCATCATCCCCGAGCTCATCAACCCGGACAACGGCGAACCGGTCGCTCCAGAGCAGGGTGTCACGGGAGAGCTCGTCTACACGGCGATCTGGCGCGAGTGCACGCCGCTGATTCGGTTCCGTATCGGGGACTTCGCCGAGGTGCTCGGGCACGGCCCGTGCAGCTGCGGCCGGACCAGCTTCCGGATCCGCGTCGTCGGGCGCACGGACGACATGCTCATCTCCCAGGGCGTCAACATCTACCCCTCCGCAGTAGCGGATATCGTGGCCGGTATGCGTCCGCAAACTACCGGGCAGGTGCAGATCCAGGCCGGGGACGAAGGCCCTTCGATCGAGGGACCGGTGCCCCTTACAGTCGAGTACGACGAAGCCTCCGATCTATCCGCCCTGAAAACCGAACTCGAAGACAGGGTCCGCAAGGAGCTCATCTTTCGTGCAGACGTGGAGCTGGTCCCCAAGGGTACGCTAGCTCCGGAGAGCGGGATGAAGAGCCTGCTGGTGCGGCGCTCGGACGGCAAGGGGTGAGGAGAGGGCTGAGGTGGGGGCCCGAAAGGCATGCCGAGCAGATCAAGCTTGACGAGCGAGGTCCTCCGTCTCGACGGAGCCTTCGTGAGCGACCGGCAACCGATCTTGCTGTCGACGGCGAACCTGCGCGGCCTGCTGTCGCCGTCACTGTCGCAATCGCCGGCGTCCGGGGATATGAGGCAGGAGTCCACGTCCCTCGAAGCTTCTCTGCCTAAACGAGCTACCGGAATGCCATCGAGAGGAGGAATGTGGAAGTAGAGAAGCTCAGAGCGATAGACGTGCACACCCACGCGGAGACTTCCCGAGAGCGTCCGAACGAAAAACACCTCTTCGCCGAGACTGCGGAGAAGTACTTCGGCGAGGAAATGACGCCGAACGCCTGGGACGTCGCGGACTACTACCGTGAGAGGAACATGGCGGCGGTCGTCTTCACGGTGGATATGGAGCCTAAGACCGCCCAAGCGAGGGTGCCCAACGAGGAGATACTCCAGGCCGCTAACGATAACCCAGACGTCCTGATCCCTTTCGCCAGCGTCCACCCCGCCCGCGGCGCGATGGGGGTGAAGGAGGCGAAGCGTCTAATCGAGGAAGGGGTGCGGGGCTTCAAGTTTCACCCGAACCTCCAGGACTTCTTCCCGAACGACCGGATGGCCTACCCGCTCTACGAAGTTATAGCCGAGGCCGGGCTTACCGCTGTGTTTCACACCGGGCACTCGGGGCTGGGGAGCGGGATGCGTGGCGGCGGGGGCATACGCCTGAAATACTCGAACCCGATGTACGTGGACGACGTGGCGGTGGACTTCCCGGACATGTCGATCATCCTGGCCCACCCATCGTTCCCGTGGCAGGACGAGGCGCTTTCGGTGTGCTTGCACAAGCCGAGCGTGTACATAGACCTCTCTGGCTGGTCGCCCAAGTACTTCCCGCCGAACCTCGTGCAGTACGCCAACACTCTCTTGAAGGAGAAGGTGCTCTTCGGGTCTGACTACCCGGTGATCAAGCCAGAGCGGTGGCTCTCTGACTTTGAGGAGATCAAGATAAGGGACGAGGTACGACCCCTCATCCTGAAGGAGAATGCGGTGAAGCTCTTCAGCCTCGACGGAGGCGGGGACTAGAGGGAAGAAGGCGAGTTTGAGGATCAGGGAAGAGAGGCACGGTGGGTGATTCCGGCGCCTGCCCTATCATTCGACAAGCGAGCACATAGCTGCTATCGCCAGGGGGACTCCCGGAGCGGGAAACGCGTAGTCTCTACACGACGCTTTGCAAGTTCGTCGAGCTCCTTAAATATCTCGAGAATCTCTTCTTTCCTCTTCTCCTCGCTAGCGAGGCTTTGGTGGTGTTCCCACCCTATCTCCAACCAGCGCAAATACCTCTCCTTGTCGTTCATTAACCCCCTAGTAGGTCT
>JALZFJ010000069.1 GCA_030867425.1 Actinomycetota bacterium
CTCCTCGACCTTGCGAAGGTCGCGTTTGTTGACGTGACCTATCACGCCGAGGTCCCTGAAGCGGCGCGTCAAGGAGCCGCGCGAGATGCCGTGCGCGGTGTTGCACCCGGCGATCACCGCTCCCGGCACCTGGAGGGAGGGGTTGAGTTCCGGCGAGATGTACTTATGGTACCTGGAATACTTAAACTCGTGGGCGGTTTTGCCGAAGACGCCGAAGTTGCGGGCGACGGCGCCCATCCAGCGTATGTCGTGGTTGCCCGGGATGACGACGACGGGGGCGGTCTGGCGGATGGAGTCGAGGTAGGCGCGGGCCTGAATGAACTCGGAATTCGTGCATCGCTGCGTAAGGTCGCCCGAGACCGCTACCGCGTCTGGCGCGAGGTCCGCGATGCAACCCCTCAAGTTGTCCAGTTGCGCCGCTACTGCGGGCCGCCCGAAGTGCAAATCCGAGGTGTGGAGTATCTTGACCACGAGAAGGGAGTTTACCCGATTTAGCCGTTAGATATAGCTTCTCGGGTGTCGGCTTGCCGAGCACTGGTGCCTTCTATTTTTTCCAGAAACTCGCTCAGGGCGCTGTTGAATTCTTCGGGGGCCTCGAGGTTCGAGAGGTGACCTGCTCCGGAGAAGGTGAGGTGCCTGGAGTCGGGGATCTTCTCTGCCATACTGCTCATTACCTCGGGCGTAGAGATGGCGTCTTCCGCACCGCCGAGGACGAGCGTGGGGACCTTTATCTTCCCGAGCAGTTCGGTGGAATCTGGGCGTTCGCGCATGGCGCCCAGAGCGGCGACGGCGCCGTCTGGGGAACTCGCCAGGATCATGCCTCGCACGAACTCGACGACCTCTTCTTTGTTCTCCAAAGTATTGTGCGAGAGGAGACGCTCCATCTGGAGCTCTGGGAGGATCTCGACGCCTTCTTCGGCGACCCGGCGGGCCATCTCTCGACGCGTCTCCTTGGTCTCTTCGGGGTCCGGGTCGGGGCGGGTGTTGGCCAGAATGAGGGCGCTTACGCGCTCGGGGAAGAGCCTCAAGAAAGCGAAGGCCACGTAGCCGCCCATCGAGAGGCCGCCGAGGACGACGCGGTCCAGCCTCAGCTGGTCGAGGAGATCCCGGACCTGTTCGGCGTAGTAGCGCACGTCGGGCTGGGCGGGCGGGCGGGGCGACTCGCCGAAGCCGGGGTAGTCCGGGGTTATGACGCGTCGCGCTCCGGTGAGGGCTTTGACCTGCGGCGTCCACATCCGGCTGTTCAAGGGGAAGGCGGGGAGTAGGACTACCGGGTCTCCCTTTCCCTCCCCGCGCTCGCCGTAGGTTATGGGACCGCCGCTCGTACGATACTCTGGCACTATCCTGCTCCTCTCCGTTAGCCGGCAGTTTTAGCAGTCAGCTATCAGCTTATCGTAGAACGGCGGTGCTTTTGCCACAGACGGAACTTCCACTGTGACTAATAGTAGCGTTTTCGTCGAACCAATGGTCGCTGTTCTTCTTTTCCTGATAGATGAGTGCTGACGGCTCTTTTAGAATGGGTCCGGTGTGAGGATCATATACTCGCTGCTTCTGGCCGGGGTGACGGCGGTGTGGGGCTGGACGTTCGTCGCGGTCCAGGGTGCCATCGGGCTCTATAGCATCTTGGGCTTCCTGGCCATGCGGTTCGCGATCGCCGCTGCAGCCCTTGCCCCCTTCTCGGTCCCGAAGGTCACGCTTAAAACCCTCACGGTCGGTGCGGGTATAGGACTCGTCTCGGGCCTAGGCTACCTGTTGCAGATCACGGGCCCGCTCTTCACCAACCCTACGAACTCAAGGCTCATCACCGGGCTCTTTGTAGTCTTCGCTCCTCTGGCGGACCGCCTCTTCTTCGGAATCCTTCCCTCGCGCCGGGTCCTCGTCGCGGTGTCCTTGAGCCTCCTCGGGATGGTTCTCCTCGCGGGCAGCGGGCCGGCCGGGGCTCAGGTGGGGGATTTGCTGACCCTGCTCTGCGCCGGGCTCGTCGTCGGCGAGGTGCTGCCGGTCCTCACGAAGAAACGAAAGAAAACCCACGAGAAAGGAGACGCGCCGTGACGAACGTCGAGGTCCCGGAGTACGAGGTCCACGAAGAGGTCCGGGTAGACCCCGCAAAGACCGCTCTGATCGTCGTGGACATGCAGAATGACTTCGTGAAGGAGGGCGGCACGCTCGTCGTCCCCGATGCGGAAGCCACGGTCCCCACGATAAAGGGCCTACTCGACTCCGCCCGTGAGTCTGGAATAAGAGTAGTCTTTACCCAGGACACGCACAACGAGGGCGACCTGGAGTGGGAGATCTGGCCCGAGCACGTTCGCGAGGGCTCGTGGGGCTGGGAGATAGTGGAAGAGCTTAAGCCTCTGGAGGCCGAGGTGGTCATCCGTAAGGTCCGCTACGATGCCTTCTACGGGACTCACCTAGACCATTTCCTGCGAATCTGGGACGTGGACACCCTCATCATCTGCGGCACTGTCGCCAACATCTGCGTCCACTACACCGCCGCGAGCGCGGCATTACGCTGGTACGGCGTGATCATCCCCAAGGACGCCACCTCTGCCCTGGACCCTTTCGACCTCGAGGCTTCCCTGCGGCAGACCTCTTTTCTCTTCGCCGGCAGGATCACCACGAGCGAGGCCATAGAAGCCTAGCGCTCCAGCTCTCGTCGCGCACAATCACTCCTTAGTTCCTCCGATCTCGCCCGACGGTGTCTTCGCGAGGGGTTCCGGTAGTAAAGCAGAAAGATGCGCGAACCCCGGGATGTGTCCCGGGGTTCGTACCTTGACCGAGATCCACGAAGGGATCGGCGTTCGAGGGGCTCGTTCTCCGGGATTATTGCGTTCCCCGGCGTGGCCATAACCAATATACTCTGTCGTAGGTGGGGAGCGACCACACGGCGTTGGGACGGTATGGTCGGTAACGACGCGGCACGCGAGGGTTGAGGGTGGACAAGACGATACTGCTGGTCGAGGACAACCCGGACGATGAGGTCCTGACCCGCCGGGCGCTGGAGAAGAACGACATCGGCAGCGACGTGGTCGTGGCCC
>JALZFJ010000104.1 GCA_030867425.1 Actinomycetota bacterium
GAGGACAAGCTCGCCGGAGTCCTCTTTCTGCAGGAGATCCTCCTACTGGCAGGCGCACTGGACTGGCGCTCTGACCTGCCCCGGTTCGCGCGCCTCTTCGATGAGGGGTATATCCGCGACTGGAACATCTGCGATTGGTTCTGCGTCAAGGTGCTTGGCTCACTGGTAGAGCAGCAGGGCGAGGCGTGCGCGCGAGCTATCTCGGAGTGGCGAGAGGCCAACAGCTCGTGGCAGCGGCGCGCCTCCGTCGTGGCGTTCGCCAATCTCGCCAGCAAGGGTGAGCGCAACTTCGCTGGCTTTACCGAGATGGTGCTCGGTACATGCTCCCAGCTCCTAGGAAGCCAGGAGAGGTTCGCCCAGACGGGTGTGGTCTGGATTCTGCGGGAGCTTAGCCGCTCAGATGAGGGCCGTGTCATCAGGTTCGTCGAAGCGAACCTGAATCGCTTCTCCCGCGAAGGTCTGAAGAACGCGATCAAGGATCTACCGCCCGCGGTGTCAGAGCGCCTCCGTCAGGCGCACTTCCCGAATGATACCCGCGGTCGTCGCCGTCGGAGATGAGCACGTCTGTGGATGCTGCCAACTGCAAGTGAGACGAACTCGAGACTGAGGGCTACCACGTAACGCCACCCAAAGCCAGCTTTGCAAACATACCCCAGTACAAGGGCCCCACCGACTTTAGGGTGGAGTCAAAAAGCCCCGATTCGCTTCCGCTAGGGTCAAACTAGGCTCAAAAAGCCCCTGGCTTCGATTCAAGGGCTTTCTCCTGCAGGGAGCATTCGGTAGAGGTGAGCGCAATATCAGAGAGCCGACGAGCGGACTCGAACCGCTGACCTGCTCATTACGAGTGAGCTGCTCTACCTGCTGAGCTACGTCGGCTTGACGGGTAAAGAGTATAACGCAGCATCCTGGGGCTTTCGAGCGCCGGTTGACGGTGATTCACCCGGAGCGTAGCATCCATCTACGGTTTTCGGAGGGCGTGGGGCCTGGAGAGGAAGAGCGCGTGGAGAGGTGAGTAATTATCGCCGGCGAGGAGGTGTCTCCGCCGGGCCGGGAGGCGGTGATCCGGGCTCTGGACAACTGTTACGGCTCGTGCTGCCGGGATCGGAAGATAAGCGTCGTCGACATGCGGCTTATCGAAGCTATCGAGATCCGGGACCGCAAAGAGAGGATCGAGAATGATGCACACGAGCGGTTGGTGCCCGTTCGCCGCTCGGCTTTTGGATATGATCAAGGAGGAAGTCAGCGGCCTGCCGGCGGTTGATGCAGTGGACGTAGAGGTTGCATAGGAGCCGGCGTGGACCACGGAGAGGATAAGCGAGGGCGCGCAAGAGAACCTGCTGAGGCTCTCGGGCATGGACCTAGAGGAGACCCGCCAAAGGCTCGCCGGAGCCGCGTAGGTCTTGAGGTCAGGCGTCCTGACGTCGGGACGCCTAGCCTGCTTCCTTAGCTTGAAGGGATACGACGACCGGCTTCTAAATGGGGAAGGAGGTGGCACCGAGAGCGGTTCCTCTAGTCAAATCTTAGGTTCGCCAGATTGACCCGGGTGAGCATCGAGGGGAACGCCGATTTCTGCCGGGGGGTGCTCTCCGCCCGGTACGGTATGCAAGAGGAAGAGAAGGAGGAGGCCACACTGTGAAAGCGGCGCGACTACACAACTACAACGAGCACATAGGCACAGAGCCGCTGAAGCTCGAAGTGGCGGAAGAACCCAAGGCCGATGGTCCTCTGGACGTGATCGTTAGGATCGGGGGGGCGGGGCTGTGCAGAACGGACCTGCACATCATCGAGGGCCAGTGGGCTCCCATCAACGACCCGGATGGCACACTTCTCCCCTACACTTTGGGACACGAGAACGCCGGCTGGGTGCACGAGGTTGGCTCGGCGGTCTCCAACGTGGAGGTAGGCGACGCCGTCATCCTGCACCCGCATATCACCTGTGGCCTGTGCCGGGCGTGCCGGGATGGGGACGATATGCACTGCGTGAACCCCTTGTTCCCAGGCCTAGACATCGACGGAGGTATGGCAGAACTTCTCAAGACCAACGCTCGGGCGGTGGTGAAGCTGCCCGCGGGTGTGGACCCGCAGGATGTAGCCGCCCACGCCGACGCGGGCCTTACCGCTTACCACGCGGTGAAGAAGGCCGTGCCGAGGCTGCACCCCGGCACCAGGGCAGTGGTCATAGGCGCCGGGGGATTGGGGCACATCGGCATCCAGTCCCTCAAGGCGCTGTGCGCCACCGAGGTCATCGTCCTGGACCACTCCGAGGAGGCGCTGGACGTGGCCAAGGAGCTCGGCGCAGACGAAACCGTGGCCGCCGATGGCTCGCATGTGGACAAGATCATGGATATGACTGACGGCCACGGAGCGGAGGTCGTATTCGACTTCGTGGGCGAGATGGGCGCCGAGAAGGACGGGTGGAACATGACGGCGGCCGCCGGGTCCCACTTCATTATCGGCTACGGCGGCACGATCGAGGTGCCTACCATAGACATTATCTCCACCGAGCGAAACATCACCGGCAACCTGGTTGGTACCTACAACGACCTTGCAGAGCTCATGACGTTGCACGCCCAGGGTAAGGTCAGCCTGCAGACCCACACCTACCCGCTTGACGCGGTCAACGAGGCGGTCAACGATCTCAACAACGGCCGTCTGCCAGGCGGCAGGGGTATCTTGATCCCGGAGGGCACCGCAGCCTAACGACCGTCTGACCGAAAGAGAACGACGGTCCGGATCCCGCGAGGCCCGGGTAGTCCGACGAAGCGCACAATAGGGAGCAAGAGCACACCTGGCTCGATCAGCTGGGTCAGGCGTGCAGAATTCTCATCACTAAGGACGACACCCCCATTGTCGATGGTGCAGGCGATGCTGAGCAGACCAAAGGACACATCAACAGATCAAGGCCGAGCTGGAGCCGGCCGACTCGGTCTTCGACGCGAGAAACTCCAGGTACAACTAGCCAAGCTGGCCGGCGCAGTGGTCATCAATAAGATGGGCGCTATGACGACGTGGAGCTCAGGGAGAAGAACCATCGGGTCGAAGATGCGCTCTCGGCAGCCCGGCCGCTCGAGGTCGAGGACGAGATGCTCGAGGGCGATCCCGCGGTCTCGCTCTTCACTGAGCCCATAGATCTCGCTTTCCCCTATCTGTCATACGATCTCGCCGTACCGTGCCTAGCAGAGACCCACCGTCTAAGATCTGCGAGCGGGTACGTCGTACTCTACCCCTGCCCCACCTCGGAGGCGGCCGGAAGGTCGTGCGTGCCCCTGGCGAAGCGGATAGCACGTAACACGGCCCCCGAGATCACGCGCGCCCCCCACGCGCCCACGACGTCCGTGGCCACCTCCTCATCGCCGACGGCGGCGGCGAAGACTACGTCGCCGTCTACCGAGGTGTGGACGGGTTCTATTACGCGGGCCAGCCCATCGTGGGCCATCTCGGCGACCTTCGTGGCCTGTGGCTTAGTGAGGCGGGCGTTGGTCGCCACTACGCCCAAAGTGGTGTTCTCGCCCCACCGCGGCCGGGCGGTCTCCAGCAGCGCCACGGTATCGCCGAGCGTGCCATCGTCCATGCGGGGGCCGGCCAGGATCTCGCCGGTCGAAGGGTCGCACACGCCACCGAATGCGTTTACGGCGGTCAGCGCCGCGACGACGAGGCCGCTCTCGAGCCGGACGGAGGTGCTCCCGAGGCCCCCCTTCATGGCTCGCTCCATGCCGAGGACGTTGCCGACCGTGGCGCCGACGCCCGCGCCGACGCTACCTTGCTCGATATCGCCGCTCTCGGCGCGTAAGACGGCCTGGTAGCCCATCGCGGCGTCGGGGCGTGCTGATGCATCCCCGACGGCCAGGTCGAAGAGCACGGCAGAGGAGACCAGGGGGATGCGGGTCATGCCAACGTCGAGACCGACACCCCTCTCTTCGAGGAACCGATTCACGCCGTCTGCGGCGGCCAACCCGAAGGCGCTACCGCCCGTCAGGAGCAGGGCGTGCCTCTGCGCTACGATCCCCGTAGGATGCAGGCCGGCCGTGCCACGGGTCTCGGGCGAGGAGCCGCGCACGTCTACCCCCACAACGGCCGGCTCCTCGAAGTAGACCACTGTGCAACCGGTGAGTCCTACTCGGTCGGAGGCGTGCCCAACGAGCACGCCCGGCACGTCGCAGAGGTTATCGAACAAGGTGGTCTACGGGCCTGGTTCCTCTGTCCCCTCTGCGGCACGCGGCTCTTGCGTAGTCCAGTCTTCGGGGTCGGCTGGTTCGATGCCGGGATTCTCAGGGGCGAGGCGCCCCAAAGGAACGAGTTCACGGTCGCTACTTTTCTGGCTGAACTGGACGAGTACGGAGTCCTTGACCATCGAGTAGTCTACGACCTGGCCCTCTTTACTTTGGAGCTTCACCATAGTGTTCTTGAAGGGTGCGCGCTCTTTGAACTCCTTGTAGGCCTCGTGCTCGTAGCGCATGCAGCACTTCACCTCGCCGCAGCACCCGATGATCTTCTCGTTCGGCGTAACGCCCTGCTGCTTGGCGTGCCTGACGTTCACCGGTCCCATGCTTCTGGCCCCGCTCCAAGTCGCGCAACAAAGGGGGACCCCGCACGTGTCGCACCCGCCGGTATCGGACGAACGCTCGATGAACGAGAACCGCCTGAACATCACCCCGACGTCATAGACACGCTCGAGGCCGCGCCGCACTGGATCTAGGGCTGGGTGACTCTCGGCCTCGTACTTGACCTCGGCATGGTGGCCGTCCAGGGATACATCGCAGCCGATGAACTGGACCCCCTTTATGTGGTGGTCGCGGGCGAGCTTCTGGGCCTCGTCGCGGATCTCGCGCCCCAACTTCCGGTGCCTATCGTCTTCCCTCTCGTCCTCGAGCGTGGCGACGCGCAAGATGTCGAAGGGGGGCATGTAGGGCTTGCGGCGTCTCGGCGTCAGGGCGACGCGGCCGATAAAAGTGCCCTCCTCGGTCTCGACGACGACCCTGTTGCCCACGCGCAGGTCGAGGTCGCGGGCGTGGCAGAGCTTCGCGACCCCCTTGCCGGGGATGCGCACGTCTACGAGTCGGGGAAGGTCCCTAATATCTTCTGCCGGGTCCGCGATAGCGCCACCTCCAGGATCGCCTCCGGCGAAACATTATACGCTAGCTCGCCCTTGGCTTCCTCGAAGATCCGGGCCGCCCCCGCCCAGTCCGCCCCCGAATGTTCCCGGACACGCGCCCCTATCTCCTCCGCTCTATCCGCGTTCGCTGTGAGCTCCGGGGCGCCTGCTGCCACAACCGCTGCGTCCCGGTAAAGCAAAGCCAAAAGCTCCAGAGCCTCCCCCACCGCCTCATCCCGCACTGCCTTCCTTAAGCGTTTCGCCGACTCTTTAATCCTCCGGTCCGGCCCCCCAGCAGCACCGTAGGCCGTCAGGTATTCACTCTCCCGAGCGGCCCCCACACCCTCGGCCCGCGCGACTACTCTTTGGGCCACCTCGTACCGATCCTCGAAGGAGCCACCGAAAGAAAAACCCGCCCCGAAGACAGCCTCACGCAGCTCCCTGAACTCCTCTTCTTCCGCGTATCGCAGTGCCAGCCCCACGCTTCCGCGGCCCAGAGCCGCCGCGAGGCGTGCCTCACCTTCTGAAAACCCCCGTTTCGTCAGGAAAGAGACGATTTCGCCTTGGGGTACAGGGTCGAAGCGCACCGTCTGGGCGCGAGAGGTGATCGTCGGCAGGGCGCCCTCGCGTGAGGTTGCGAGCATGACGAACACTGCCCCGCCCTCCGGTTCCTCTAGCGTCTTGAGCAGAGCGTTCGCCGCATGGACGTTCAGGGTGTCGGCCCGCAGGATGAATACCCTCCGCGCCCCCTCGAACGGTCGGCCCGCCGCCTGCCGCACCACCTCACGGATCTGCCCTATCGTCGTGAACCGGCCTTCCGGCTCGACCTCCGAGAGGTCCGGGTGGAGGCCGCGCAAGGCCCTGCCCTTGGCGCCCTCGTCGCCGCCCGAGACGAGTGCCGCCCCGAATCGTTGCGCTATGGTATGCTTGCCGACGCCGGATGGCCCATAGAATAGGTACGCGTGGACCACTTCGCCTCTTTCGAGCACGTTCTCCAAGAGGCGCAGGGCCAGCCCGTTCCCCAAGATGCCGTCGAAGGTTTGCCTAGTGTCTGCCTTCATTTTCTTGATCGCACCTTGAGCCAGCTTGGACCCGTTATCCGAGCTATATCCATGAGGCCCACTTCTCGCCTGAGAGAGGACTTGTAGCGAAGCGGCTCCCCTTTCGGCATGACCTCGATGCTTAACATCCTTACGCTGGTGGAGTAAGCGTAATCGATTTGCTGCCTTTCCCAACAACTGTCCCTAGCACTGAAAAAGTGGGGAACGGTCGAGGAGTCCATAAGCTCTATCCGCTGCCAGTGGTGGTCTGCCCTCAAGAAGGTATGTCCCAGGTTTCGTCGGCGTAACGCTCCGGGCCCCACGTCCGGAACGGCCGGATCTCCTGAAGCTGGCTTGTGGCTAACGGCACGTATATATCGATATTGGCTACTGGACGATAAGCACCATATGCTTCAGCGGCTAAACCGCCGGCCATCTGGTAGAGAACGTTGTGTCTGCCCAAAGACTCGACGATCCAGGTCAGTGCATAAGCGGCGCGCTGCCGCGCCTCCCTGTTTGTGTCCCCGTTTTTCATATTCTCCCCTATGGTACTCGCTCCGGGAGTCGGAGCACGTCGCTAAGGCTTCTCGTCAGCGGTGCTATAGTGCAGGAGTGCTTGCCGCACGGCCTCCGCCAGCTCCTCCGGCGGGAGGGTCGCCTCCAAAACCCTCACGCGGTCGGGCTCGGAGCGTGAGATCTCCTCGAAGCCCTCTTCTACCCGATGCATGAAATCGTTCCCGACCTTCTCGATGCGGTCCAGCAGTGCGCCGGACGCACGGGCTCGCCGCGCACGTTCATCTGCCGATAGCCGCAGGTATACTGTCAGGTCCGGCACCACGTCACCCACGGCCCACGCGTTCATCGTCCGCACCGCCACCAGCCCCAGCCCCCTGCCGTAACCCTGGTAGGCGAGGCTGGAGTCGAGGAAGCGCTCGCAGATCACGAGCCTCCCGTCCCGCAGACGCGGCAGGATCTCACGCCGCACCAGGTCCGCCCTGGCCGCTGCGTAAAGGTACGCCTCGGTCCACGGGTCCATTTCGACCTCCGGGTCTAGGAGCAACGCCCGAATCCTCTCCGCCGCGGGCGTCCCGCCCGGCTCGCGGGTGAAGTATGGTGGCGGATCGAGGTCCGAAAGGAGGGCTCTGAGGTTGCGCATGAGGGTAGACTTGCCGGAAAAGTCCAGGCCCTCGACGGTCACGAAGAAGCCGCTGAACGGTCGGTCGACCAGGGGAGTACTACGCCGCGGCCCGATGGAGGGCGTACCGCTCGGCGGCGGTAACGAGGGCACCAAAGAGGTTGCGGTGCTCGGGACCTACATCACGCATGGCCTCCGCGTGCCACTGCACACCCAACAGCCAGTGAGCGGAGAGGTCGGGCGACTCGACGGCCTCTATCACCCCGTCGGAGGCATAAGCGACCGCAACCAGGGGCTCGGCGAGGTCTTTGATTGCCTGATGGTGGTAGGAGTTGACCCGGAGATCGGTGGACTCCATGATGCTTGCTGTCCCCGAGCCGCTGCTCACCTCGATCTCGTGCGTCCACTGCCACTTCGGCATCTGCTGGCGGTGCGCGATCAACCCGTCGGTCCCGAACTGGCTCGGCAGGTCCTGGTAGAGCGTTCCGCCCAAAGCCACGTTCAAGACCTGCAAGCCACGGCAGATCCCCAACACCGGCACGTTCCGCTCCAGCGCGTGCCCGAGGAGGGCCATCTCAAAGACGTCCCGCTCGGGGAGGGTCACGTCGAGCTCGGGTGTGGGCTCCTCGCCGTAGTAGCTCGGGTCGAGGTCGCTGCCCCCGCTCAACAGGAGTCCGTCTATCTTCCCCGCCAGGTCACCGGCGGCCTCGACGAACGGCGGCAGAACCACCGGCGTCCCGCCGGCCTCCAACACGCCGTCCACGTAGTCCAGGTCCGCCCTAATGAAAGAGCCCAGAGGACGCTGCCCGACGGGCTCCAGATCCTCTTTAAGTGTAGCCGTTACTCCTATTATCGGGGCCAACGCGAGCATCTCCCAACAACTTCACAAAACTTAACCTACTACGATCGCCGCAGAGTAGCAGATGACTGCGGCCATCGTCCAGAGCAGGAGGTAACCCCCCGCCCGGATGAGGCGCGAGGGCTCGCGCGCCTCGGAGGGCCTCTCGAGGAAAAGGGGGCCTAAGCGCTCCTCTATGTTGTGGACCTCTTTGGCCTCCTGAGCTAGGACTTTGAGACCGCCTTCTTTCGCTTCGTCTTGGATACGCCTCTACCCCCTTTCGCGCTGCCGTTGTCACCTTCGGTGTTCGCTTCGGCCTTTGCTGCGGCGTCCCGGCGCTGCTTTTCCTTCTTCGGGCAATCCATGTTAATGCAAGTGATCCAGGGCCTTCGGCCTCCGAGGACCTTTATCTCCGGTGCCCCGCAGGCGTCGCACTGCGTCCCCAGAGGTATGATCTCGCCGCGCGGCGGCAGCGAGTATGTCATCCGGCAGTCGGGGTAACCCTCGCAGCCAGCGAAACGCTTGCCGCTCTTGCGGGCTCGCCGAACGAGGAGATTCTTACCACAGTTCGGGCACGGGCCCAAGACAGAATCCTCGCGGATACCGCTCCGGACTATTCCCGCGAACTCTTCCTGGGAGCTCTCGAGGTGCTCGTAGACCTGCCGCAGAACGTCGCGAGAGCGCTCAACCACGGAGTCCTTGCTGAGTGTACCCTCGGAGATCTCGTCCATGCTCCTCTCAAGCTCAGCGGTCATCTCGTGGGTGGCTATCTCGGAGGCGAAGTCCTTGAGGGCTTTTGCCACCGCCATGCCGGTCTCCGTCGGCACGAGGGGGTCATCGTGGACGTAGCCCCGATCGTAGAGGTTCTGGATGATTGAGGGGCGCGTCGCCTTCGTGCCTAACCCCAAGTCTTCCATCAGCTGGATCAGGCGTCCCTGCCCGTAGCGGCCGGGCGGCTGGGTCTCCTTCGAGAGGAGCTCGGCCCCCACAACCTTCACCTCGTCCCCTACCGAGAGCTCGGGCACCTCCTCGTCGGCCTGGCGACCATAGGAGTAGACCGCGAGCCAGCCTTCTTTGGTGACAACCGTGCCGCCCGCGGCCAAAGGCTCCCCGCCGGACTCGAGGCGCAAAGTGGTGCGCAAGGTACGGGCAGGCTCGGACAAAGTAGCCAAAAAGCGCCGCACAACTAGCTGGTAGATCTTCCACCGGTCGTCCCTCAAAGAGCCCTTCGATGCGTAACCGGTCGGGTAGATCGGGGGGTGATCCGTGGTCTCCTTTTTCCCGCGCGTCGGCGAGAGCTTGCCGCCGGAGAGTAACTTCTCCGCGTAGGCGCCTGCCCCCTCGACCCGCTTTAGCTCCCCGAGGACCTCGCGCAGGTTCAGAGAGCGCGGGTAGACGGTGTTATCGGTGCGGGGGTAGGAAATGTAGCCGTCAGTGTAAAGGTCCTCGGCGATCCGGGAGGCCCGCGAGGGGTTGATCCCGATATTCGCCGCCGCCGAGAGGAAACCGGTAGTGTTGAACGGTATCGGGGGCGGACGGGTCGCCGACTTCTCCTTGACCTCCGTGACCCTGGCGATGTCCGTCAGGTTCTCGTATGCCGCCTTTGCCGAGGCCTCCTCCTTGAACCGGCCCTTGGCGTGGCGAGCCGTGAAAGCTTCGCCGTTTTGCAGGGTCGCCTCTATCTCCCAATAGGGCTCTGGAGTGAAGGCCCGCCGTTCGCACTCGCGTTCGGAGATCAGGACGAGGGTCGGGCTCTGGACGCGGCCTACGGAGAGGAAGGCGTTCCCGTAGCGCTTCGTCGCCCGTGAGACCCAGCGGGTCAGCGTCGCGCCCCAGATCAAGTCTATGTCCTGCCGCGCCTCGCCTGCCGCCGCGAGCTCCCCGCTAACCTCGACCAAGTCGTCGAACGCCCGTGCTACCTCGCCTTTGGTGAGCGCGGAGAAACGCGCGCGCTGGACGTGGTCTATGAGCTTCGGGTTGGCCTCGAAGGCGATGCTCAAAGCCTCGACGCCGATGAGCTCGCCCTCCCGGTCGAAGTCTGTGGCGATCACCACCTCGCCGGCCTTTTTGGACAGGGAACGCACCGCTTCGGCCACGCCCTTCTCGGAGACAGATTTGCGGATCTCGGCGTCTATGAGCTCCGACGGCTCGACCTTCTGCCAGTTGGAGTACTCCTCGGGGTACTCAGGGTTAAGGACATGGCCCTTTAGGCCGACAGAGACGCACTCCTCGCCCTTCCACTCGAAGGTGTGATGCGGGATCGAGCGGTGCTTGCCGTCCTTTACGGACCCCTCGGACAGAAACTGGGCTATCTTTTTTGCAGCGTTAGCTTTTTCGGAGATTATTAGTCGCATCTTGTTACAATTTTACACCGACAAAGCACACTTTGACGGCTCGTGGTAGGCCATTGTTCTTCCAGGCGGTCCTGTTCTCCCAGACTCCTTCTTGGCGTTTGCTTCAAGCAAAGCATAGTTTCTCCTGTCGTTAAACTTAGGATTCTTCAACGGATGACCGGTGTTGTCAATGCCGGCCGAAGCGTCCTTGTATTATCTATAAATGACGGTGGCGGGTTTTTCAATACATGCTCCGACATTAGTGCTGCTATGTACAACTACTCCTATAGCCAGCGAGCTTGGTGCAACCAGAGATATTGTGGTTCGTAGTAATTTACTCTATCGCTTGTGGAGGGGTACCAAATACAAAAAGTAGGGAGCTACGCTTTCGGACGTTGCTGAACGGGAGCGAGGCAAAGTTGTTATTAGCGGTAGCGTAGGGCAGACTCAGCCGCACGTGGCTACCCGCTCAATTGCGTCCGGTGCATCCAATCAGCGCATGCGGTATACCGCGGTCGGCTGTGTCCGTACGAACAAAGGGAGATGGTGCAGATGACGGCAGCTAACGATAAACGGTCAGAAGATGTGTCTCGCAAGGAGGTTGCTACGCTCGGGGGCGGCTGCTTCTGGTGCTTGGAGGCTGTCTTCGAGGAGCTGCGGGGCGTGCAAAAGGTAGTATCAGGCTACTCTGGCGGCACCGTGCCAGATCCTACCTACGAGCAGGTCTGTACTG
>JALZFJ010000129.1 GCA_030867425.1 Actinomycetota bacterium
CGGTTATGGAAGAAGCCGTGACTACAGGTGAGATGGATCACGTCCGAGACCAACTCAAGGACGAATACACCGAGCTCTTCGGACAGCCGGGCGCTGGCGGCTCGTAACACGGCTGCCTAGAGAAAAACTTACTCCTCCTCTTCTTCCCTCTCCTCCAGCTCCGCCAGCACCGCCCCGCCGGGGACATCGGCGCCCTCGGCGTAGGGGAGCGATCTCACCACCCCGGCATGGGGGGCCGCCACCGACTGCTCCGTCTTCATCGCCTCCAGTACCAGGAGAAGCTGCCCCTCCTCCACCTCGTCGCCCTCGCTCACCAGCACCTTTACCACCGTGCCCGGCATAGGTGCCGTCAGGCTCGCACCGCCCGCGTCCGCCCCGCCCGGTCCCACCTCGTCCACGTCGGGTGGACGAGGTTTAAAGAGCTCGTAGACCACCCCGCGGAGTGAGAGGCGCACCTCGAGCTCATCCAAAACGAACCCGGCCCTGATGGGGTTGCCGTCCATTGTAGCGTGCATCTCGCCGTCCCGGAAGGCCAGAACCTCGACGACGGACTCGCCCTCCTCTAGCAGTAACTTGAAGGTGTTGCTTCCCAAACGTTCGGCTTCGACCCGGTGTTCCGCTTCGCCCGTACGGTAGCACAGCCGGACCGAGCCCAGGTGACGCCACGGGCCGACCGCGAAAGGCTCGGCGGTTGTGCGCCCTGAGACCAGCTCGCCCGCGGCAGCGAGGAGTATAGCCTCCTCCGGCACGGGAAGCTCGACCGGTGTCTCCTCCAGCCGATGCTTCTCCAGGAAGTCGGTGGCGGTCTCCCCGGCGGCGAAGGCGGGATGATCCGCGATACGCTTCAGAAGCGGCAGGTTTGTTGGGAGGCCGAGGATGGTGTAGTCCTCCAGCGCCCGGCGTAACCTCCGGACGGCCATCTCCCGATCGGGGGCGAAGACGACGAGCTTGGCGATCATGGGGTCGTAATGCACCGAGACCTCGTCCCCGCTCTCGACCCCGTTGTCGTTGCGGATGCCTGGCCCCCCCGGAGGCGCGAAGGCGAGCAGCCTGCCTCCGGCGGGCAGCCCTCCCTCTCCTTCCGCGTAGACGCGGGCCTCGATCGCGCTGCCGCGCAGCGCGACGTCCTCCTGCGAGACCGCCAACGGCTCTCCGTCGGCGACGGTGAGTTGGAGCTGCACGAGATCGAGGTCAGTGACGCGCTCCGTCACCGGGTGCTCCACCTGGAGGCGGGTGTTCATCTCGAGAAAGTAGTACTCGTCGCCTTCGAGGAGGAACTCGACGGTCCCGGCGTTGCGGTAGCCCGCCTCTTGCGCCAGGCGCACCGCCGCGTCGCACATCTCCTCCCGCAGCTCCGGATCCAAGGCCGGCGAGGGGGCCTCCTCGATCACCTTCTGGTGCCTACGCTGGATCGAGCAATCCCTCTCATAGAGGTGGATGACGTTGCCATAGTTGTCGCCGATTACCTGGACCTCTACGTGCCGGGGGCTCTCGACGCGCTTCTCCAGGAGCACCGAGTCGTCTCCGAACGCCGAGGCAGCTTCCCGCCTCGCGCCCCGGAGGGCTTCGAGGAAATCCCGCGGCCTGGCGACGGCCCGCATCCCGCGTCCTCCGCCTCCCGCGCTCGCCTTGACGAGAACGGGGTAGCCGATCCTTTCGGCCTCTTCCGCCAGCCTCTCTTCGGACTCGTCTTCGCCATCGTAGCCTGGGACCGTGGGCACGTCCGCCCTGCGTGCAATCTCTTTGGCCCTCACCTTAAGGCCCATCGCCTCCATCGCCTCGGGCGGCGGTCCGACCCAGATCGCACCCGCCCCTTCGACCGCCCGCGCGAAGTCAGCGCTCTCCGAGAGGAAGCCGTAGCCGGGATGTACGGCCTCGGCCCCGGACTTCTCGATCGCTTCGACGATTTTCTCGACATTCAAGTAACTCTCCGTGGCAGGGGCCGTCCCTATAAGATACGCCTCGTCGGAGAGCCGGACGTGCATCGCTCCCTCGTCGATCTCCGAGTAGACGGCGACGGTCCTTATGTCAAGCTCCTTGCACGCCCGGATGATGCGCACGGCTACCTCGCCGCGGTTCGCGATCAGCAACTTGCCGAAGCTCACAACTCCTCCCTCCAAGCGGGCTTGCGCTTCTCCAGAAAGGCCCCCAAGCCCTCCTGGCCCTCCTCCCCTGTGCGGAGCTCCGCGATGCGTCGCGCCGTGATCTCCGTAACCTCGTCGGGCGCCGCATCCCTGAGCTCCCGCAAGAGGGCCTTCGTCGCGGCCAAAGCCTCGGGGCCACCCGCGAGGAGCCCTTCGACCTTCTCCTGCACCGCTGCGTCGAGGTCCTCCTCGGAAATCACCTCATGGACGAGCCCGATCTCGCGCGCCCGCACCCCATCGAAGCGTTCGCCGGTCA
>JALZFJ010000172.1 GCA_030867425.1 Actinomycetota bacterium
AAGCGGAGGGTGCCAGGTTAGAATGAGAAGCGGATCTGCCGACAGACGCGGGTGAGGAGGGAGAAGGTAACCGCCGTGATTTTACTCCAGTGACGTGCCGGAGGAGTATCTGAAGGAGCGATCTCCCCACTATGCCACACCCGGTGGCTCGTTTCTGGCCAGCCACGAAGAAACAGAAGAACCACAGAAAGCGGTTGCGCAAGCTTATCCAGTACGCGTCCTTGATGAGGTCTCCGTAGTTCATCTTTCTAGCACCCAGGTGTCCTTCATCTTGCCGCCGCTCGATATGTTGGTCAGGTGGCTGCCCTGGGTGGCCACGCGCGTCAAAGCGCTGGGCACGACCTCGACTATTCTCGGGTCGGTTGGGTCCGGCGCCAGGGCGAGCAATCGGTAGTCGGCGTAAGAGTCTCGCAAGGAGAAGTCGCCTCCTTTGGCCTCGCAGATCACGTGGGTCGAGAAGTCTATGGTCTCTTGCGCGATGTACTCGACCGGGTTGCGCTCTACCATCTTGCGGAACCGCTCGATAGAATCTTTGGATTCTTCAGGTCCGATCATGACCTCCTTGCCACCGTAGCCGCCCCGGCTCTTGATCACGAGCTCCCCGAAGTGCTCCATCACGTACCGGCGCTCTTCCGAGATCGCCAGGGACCACGTCCTGGCGTTCTCTATCAGCGGCTCTTCGCCGAGGTAGGCTCGTATCATCTCGGGCACGAACGCCTCGACGCCCTTGTCGTCCACCACCTCCGAGTTGGGGGCAAAGAGTACGTGTACCCGGCCTTCTACGTGGCAGTCTATAAGCTCCGGCAGGTCGGCGTAGAGCTTGTCCTCGTCCACCCGCTCGTAGATCACGTCTATCCTCTCCGCCGTCGGCTCGTGCACGAGGTAGCCGCTCCTGTCGAACGAGAGGTGCTTGGTCTCTGCCAGGATCGCGCCCATTTCTTTGGCGTAGATATGGTGGTCGAGGTAGAACTGGTCGTCCGGTCCGCTCGAGACAACTGCGAGCGTGGCCTCGGGACCCTTTGGTGACGCCGCCCGTAAGGAGCTTCCCAGACGCCCGAGCCAGCCGTCCAAAGGACGGACCGGTAGCCTGGCCAAAGCACCGGGAAAGAAGACCTCCCTGCTCATCTTGCGGCGCCGGGTCATAGCGGCGAGGCCGACGGGCATCTTGGCGTTCTCTTCGAGGACGAGGAACTCCCAGCCCCCGCTCTGGCCGGGACGCGCGCTCTCGACGGCCACCACATCGAAGGCTGCCTGCCGGACCGGCACCTCCCCGAATCGGTTCGGAAGGGTCGGGTCGTAGAGGATGCTCGACTCCAAGACCTCTTCGGGCACGACCTCTTGGGTTCCTGCTTCGAGCTCGCGCAGGAACTCGTTGATGGCCCGCATCCTCTGGACGAGACCACGCTCTAGGCGCTCCCAGTCGCTGGCCGGCACGACGCGGGGGAACCAGTCGGTAGGGTGGGTCTTGTCGTCTTCTCGGATGCCGAAGGCGTGCTGCTCGTCCAACAGTAGGCTGTGTGCCTGGTGGAGGTTCTCTTTCCAGCGCCTTGGGCCCATCTTCTCCAGCTCTCCGAGGACGGCCTCGTAGACGGGGCGCGGAGCGCCGTCAGGCCCGAAGACCTCGTTCGTGCCCGGCAGCGTGCGCTCGAATACTATGGACCTCACAAGTCGGGGATTATACTAGCGCGGCGAAGGTGCACGCCTTCGTTGCGGAGTACCACACGATCAGGGATTGCGTTGAGCTAGAGAAACACCACACCGGGCAACGGCAGGCGGAGAAGCTCGGGCGAAGACGAAAAGCGCGGGGCGGTAAGATATTTTCTGGCTTCGGTTATGTGCGTCCTGGCTTGGTTCTGGCGTTGGGCGGGTTTCTTGAGGTGTTTATAGAAGGAGGGATCACAACCGCCCCGAATGTGACGGCCGGGGCCGTCGGCGCCATGCTCGGCGTCATGGGCTACGCCCTCGGAGCGCGCAGGCTCGCTGCCTTTGCCGTGATCCTCTCCGTCGTCGTGCTCTTTTTCGGCCTCGCCGCCAGTGAGGGTCTCATCCCTGGCATAGAAGGCTGCGACCGCGGCCTCCCCGACCAGGAGCCCGGCTCTTAACAGCGGGCGGCTTCTATTTTCGCTGTAGAGAGCCCGGCCCTTGACCGTTATACTGGCTACCAGGATGGAATGGGTGCGGCTCATACCCCCGGGGGAAAACAACGGGACGCGGGGCGCGAAGGCGCGTCTGTACGTCCGCTGGATGCCCCACCTCGGAGCCGAAGCGGTCGCCCTGTACGAGCTCTTGCGCGTTCTACCAGACGTTGGCCAGGACTCTGTAGAGGTTGAGGAGCTGGCGGAGCTCTTGCGGTCTACACCGAGAGGCGTCGAGGACTCTTTAGGAGCCCTGATAGAGCACGGTTTCGCGGTGGAGCGCGACGGGTGGGTCGAGGTTCTGGAGCACCCGCCTGTAGCTCGCAAAACCACCGAAGACAGACAAGGGAGCGCTCCCGTCCGGGAGATCGAGGTGGTGCGGGCGGAGCCGGAAGGGGTCTCGCCGGACGACTACTTCCGGTTTATGGGCACCTTGCCAGCGCCGCACATCCTGGAGTTCCTGAACGGGTACTGTCAGCGGGACGGGCTCGAGCCCGAAGTGGTCCTGGAGGCCCTGAAGATAGCCAGCGAGCGCGACGCGCGGAGGGTAGGGTACGTGAGGAGCATCCTGGAGCGGTGGGTCGAGCGTGGGGTGAAGACCGCATCGGACGTGGAGCGCTTCGAGAAGGACCGACGCTTACGGCTTGTCGAGGAGAGTGGCGCTGTGCGCGGGGGCGCTCTGAAGATCAAAGAAAAGAAGCCTGGAGTGGGGGTGAGCGAACTTGGAGCGGATCGACGATCTGCTGCCCGACGCCGGGAGGGCTATGAGTGGCTCTTCGGCGAGTAAGAGGACGCCAGCGGGCGCGTCCCTGAGGCTCGACGATCAGGTCTGCCCGCATTGCGGCCGGGAGCTCACGGCCGAGTTCTTCGAGTTCCCACCCGCCCTCCAGCGCAAGTACGGCAAGCCTGGCGAGTGGTACTACCACCCCTGCACGCCCGAGTGCGAGATGAAGAACGAGCGGCGCGAATGGGAGCTCATGCGCCGCGACGCTCGCGTCGGCTCTCTGGTGGAGAAGAGCGGCTTATCTAAGCGCCTTAAGAGCTACACCTTCTCCAACTTCAAGCCCTATGTTAGCCCGGAGGCCGCCAGGGCCGTAGAGAGGGTGGAGGAGTACCTCGGAAGCTGGGAAGAGAACAAGGAGGAAGGGAAGGGCCTCTACCTCTGCGGCGGAGTGGGAACCGGTAAGACACATCTTGCGGTCGCGGTCTTGAACGAGGTCGTCCGAAAAAAAAGAGTGCCCAGCCTCTTTGTGACGGTGCCGGAGCTCTTGGACAACCTGCGCGAGGCCTACAACAAGCCGGGCCGCGACCTTGACGAGTGGATGGACGCCGTCCAGAACGCCGACTTCTTGGTCCTGGACGACTTGGGGAGCGAGCGGGTGACCGAGTGGGTGCGCGAAAGGATCTTCGTCATCGTCAACCACCGCTACCGGGAGCAGTTACCGACCGTGTTCACCTCGAACGTGGGGCCCAAAGACCTCGCCGAGCAGCTCGGGGAGAGGACGGCGAGTAGGATCATCGCGATGTGCGAATGGATCGCCCTCGAAGGCGACGACTACCGGGAGACTGCCGCGAAGGAGAGGCGCTAAACGCCATATGCGCGAAGAGTTCATGATCACGCGCCAGGGCAAGCAGTACGTCCTGTTCGCGGGCCTCTTAGACGAGGCCCACCAGAAGGGTTTGCGCAGCATAGACACGGACCTCGTCCAAGTCCCCACCGAAGAGAACGGCAACGTGGCCGTCGTCAAGGCTACCGTCGAGATGGAGGATGGGCGGAACTTTTCGGGCATCGGCGATGCCTCCCCGGAGAACGTTGGTCGGAACATAGTGCCACACATCATCCGCATGGCCGAAACCAGGGCGAAGGCTCGGGCGCTCAGAGACGCCGTGAACGTCGGCGCCACCGCCCTCGAAGAGCTCTCCGACGGCGACGACGCCCCACCGGCCAATTATCCGCCCCCGCGAGGTCTACAGAGCGCGCAAGGCAGGCCACGAGCGGGAGAGAGGGACGCGTCCGCGAGCTCCTCCACTCCTGACAACGGCAGGGCCAATGCTGAGAATGTGGAAGGGACCTCGCAGAGGACCAACAGGCGCGGCAAGGGGGGCTCTTCGCGCGACAAGGCACGCAAGAGCCAGATCGACCTCTTAAGAACCCTCGCCGAGGAGCTCAGGGGCGAGAACGGCGTCGCCCGCCTCGAGAGCCGCATCGGCAAGCCTTTGGGTGAGCTCTCCCGCGCCGAGGCCGACGAGTGGATTGACCGCCTCACCCCCGCCGAAGACCGCGAATAGAGGGGGAGGCGACGAAGCTCGCGCCGCGTCGAGCGTTCCTCACCCTGCTCTCCTGCGCGCCCGGTTGTGACGTGCTCGAACCGGGTACCGCCCAACCGCCGTCCGCGAGCTCGCTGGTCGTGAGCTTCATAGACGTAGGGCAGGGCGACGCGGTCCTCGTCCAAGCCGGGGTGAAGAGCTACCTTGTGGACGCCGGAAGATTCGAGGAAGGGCCGAATGTGATGGATTTATTCTGAGGAACGGCAAGCGTCTGTTCCAGGACGGAGACGACCGGAAGACTTTGGAGCTCATAGATTTGAGGACGTTCGGCATGGGCGTCCTCTACCTCACCTACCGGCCAGTAAGCCGCCAAGCAGGGTCATCGAAATGACAGACCACCCGAAAGGAATCAGATGAGCATGGACTTCCGACTCGAAGT
>JALZFJ010000182.1 GCA_030867425.1 Actinomycetota bacterium
CGGTTGCGCCCGGCGAAGAGGTCAACCGCGAGCGCCACGTAGCCCTCGCCGGCGAAGCGTTCGGCGATCCTTTTCATGTCGTCGTTCACGCCGAAGGCCTCGTGGATAACCACGACGCCAGGGAGAGGTCCCTCGCCCTCGGGTCGGGCGAGGTAAGCCCCGAGGTTTTCGTCGCCGGAACGAAACGAGACCATTCGGGTCATAATGGGCATGATGCTCCTTCCTCTACTCCGGGGCACGTCTCTCGTCCAGAGGACGCAGGACGACGACCGGGATCTCACGTTCTGTGCGTCCCTGATAGTCCTGATATGGGAGCGCATCTCGACGAGACCCGCCAGAGCCGACGCTTCTTCTCGCCTCTGGCCTCTTCCGCTTTGACGCGTACCATGCGGCGACTGATCTCGACCGTTGCCTCGGGGTTGGGCTCCAGGTTCAACTACCAGATCGGATGCGTCGGGGCTCCGCCTTTGGAGGCCACGACGCCTAGGTTCTCGCCGTCGGCGAGGTATAGGAGCGAGCGCGTGCGCTGCTTGCCAGCCTTACGCCCGGTGGCGGCGAGGAAAGGCACGGGGCTGTGGCCCAGGGTCCCGCCACCTAGCAACGCGCGAGACGATATACCCTCGTGTGCGCAACAGTAACCAGCTTGAACGCCCACTTCGCCAACCCGGAGAAGCTGCACCCGATGGTGTCTCTTTCGGTCCCGCTGACACGCCGTACTCCTTTCCCTATCCCGCTTTCTCGGCGCGACGCAGGCCGAAGACCGCCCAGACGAGGAAGACGGCGACGAGTGCGGCGCCGGTGGCAAAGGCGAAGCCAACCTCGGTGGGCTCGCCGGCCAAGTAACCGCGGCCGGCGTCGAGGATGGCGGTGAAGGGGTTGTAGCGGGCTATAGTCTCGAGCCAGCCGGTCAAGAGGTCCAGCGGCACGAAGACCGGGGCGAGGAAGAGGACCAGGAAGATGGGGGTTCGTATGACCGGCCCGGCTTGCTGGGTGCGCATCAGCATCGCTACTCCCGCCCCGAAGAGCGTGGCGGCGACGTTCACGAGGATGGCTAGCCCGACCAGGCCGAAGAAGTCGAAGCCCCCGCTGATGGGCATGCCTACGAGGAGCGCCAGGACGGTGACAAGCACCCCGGTAACAGTGACACGCACGAGCGACGCTACCGTGTAGCCTAGAACTATCCCAGAGCGGTGCGAGGCGGCGAGCAATAGCCTCCTGGCGAAGCCGTTCTCGAAGTCCCCGGCGATCGAGAAACCAGTGAAGGCCCCGCCCATCGCGACTGCCTGCAGGAGCGCCCAGACGTACTGAAAGGCTATGTAGCCCCCCGAGTAGTCGAAGCCAGGCACGTCGCTCACCCGGGTCAGCCCCCCGGCGAAGGCCACGAAAAAGAAGATGGGGAAGAACGCTGGCGCCAGGAAGGCGGGGTTGGTGAAGTACTTGTAGATCTGGCGCCACGCCACCGCCCCCGCGACCGCGAAGAAACCCCTGACTCTGCCCCTCATCCGCGGGCCACCCTCGTCCGCAAAGAGGCCACAGCCCCTGCCAACGAAAGCACGATAATCCCCGCCGCACACCCGAAGCCGAGGAGTAACGCCTGCGGGTCCCAGCCGGTAATTACGAGGCTCCGCAGCCCCTCGACCAGGTAGGAGATCGGGTTGATCGTCGCTATAAAACGGAACCAGTCGGCCTCGATCAGGTCGCGCGGCAAATTAATGCTCGACATGAAGATTGCAACGAAAAACAGCGGAAACGCGCTCTCGACCGCCTCCGCTGATCCGGTCCTCAAAGCCAGTATCGCCCCGATCCCCCCGAACCCAAGCGCCACCAGCACGGTGAGCAGCACGAGCACGACCATCCCGGGAAAGCCACTGCTCACCTCTACCCCCATGAGGATCCCGATCGCGAGGAAGACTATCCCCTGCAGAAGTCCCAAAGCTACCACCCCGGCAAGCATCCCGACTAACAGGGCCACCGGGCGCATCGGGGTGAGCGAGAGGCGTTCGAAGAAGCCGCTCTCGATGTCGCGGGCAAGGTCGGCACCTGCTGTGATTGAGCCGAAGAGCGCCGCCTGTACGAGCGGAAAGGCGAAGGCGAAGTCCAGGTAAGAGTCTGCCGGGAAGCCGGGTATGCGTGCGGCGGCGTCGAGGCCGTAGGCGTTGATAGAGAAGAACATCATCGGGAAGAGGAGTGCCGAGATGAGCACCGCTGGCTGTCGTGCGGTCCGCAAGATCGAGCGCAGTGCGATCGCGGAGACTTGGGTAAGGAGCGAGGAGCTCATCAGGTCTGCGCCTCCTCAGCCTCTTCGTCCCCGGCGCCCTCCAGGGAACGCCCTGTCTTCTCCAGGAAGACGTCGTCTAGAGTCGGCTCGTCGAGCCTCAGGTTGGAGACCTTAAGACCCTCCGAGTCGAGCGAGCGCACCACGTCGGCGAGGTCGCCTTCCCCCTGGTCGAGGCGCACTGCCACCGCGCCGGGCTGGGCAGAAATCTCCTCGCCGAAGCGGTGGAGGACCTTAGCTACCGCGACGCGCTGCCCCTCTTCCACGGGCGTCGCCTCGACGCTGGGGCGCCCGATCTCGGCCTTCAAGTTCTCCGGCGTTCCTTCGGCGACTATCCTGCCGTCGTCTATGATCCCGACCCGGTCCGCGAGTACATCCGCCTCTTCAAGGTACTGCGTTGTGAGGAAGACCGTCACGCCCTCTTCGCGCGCGAGGCGGCTGACCTCCGACCAGAGCGCCGAGCGGCTCTGGGGATCGAGTCCGGTGGTTGGCTCGTCCAGGAAGAGGATCTGGGGCCGGTGCACGAGCGCGAGCGCGAGGTCGAGCCTTCGCTTCATCCCGCCGGAGTAGCCACGCACCCTCCGGTCGGCAGCCTCGGAAAGCCCAACTCGCTCGAGAAGTTCGTCTCCCCTCTTTTTCCGCTCCGCCCGCGACAGGCCGTGGAGCGCGGCCTGAAGCCTCATGTGGTCGCGTCCCGTGAGGAACTGGTCGAGCGCCGCCTCCTGCAGCGCTGCCCCAATGGAGGTGCGCACCTGCGGACCCTGCTTGACGATGTCGTAGCCGGCTACCCGTGCGGTACCCGCGGTGGGCGGCAGGAGCGTCGTAAGCATTAGGACCGTCGTCGACTTGCCGGCACCGTTCGGTCCCAAGAAGCCGTAGATCTCACCGGGCTCGACCTTCAAGTCTATGCCGTCCACTGCCCTCGGGCCCTTCTTGAACTCCCGGACGAGGTTTACAACCTCGATCCCTTCCCGGCGCCGCGTCAAGCCTTCTCCTCTCTCATACACCATCC
>JALZFJ010000183.1 GCA_030867425.1 Actinomycetota bacterium
GATGTTGGCTGTGGAGGCCGCGGGGAGTGGCTCGTCGGGGTTTTCCCCCGCCAGGTACAACCCAGAGTAAGCGTCTGTTAGTGCCCATGCTTGGGCTTCCACTGACGGGGGTTCGGGAACAGAGGCACCGGGGGCCGATTGCCCCCTAGGGGGCGTTTCTTCAGCCCCGACCCGGTCCCCCCCCACGGCTCCCGCCACCACGACGAGCACCAATACAAGCATGATTAGCCTCACGGCGGTCTGGGCTGGGGTTACCCTTCGTCGCACTTCGAGCCTCTCGAGCGCCGTACCAACCTCTCCCCGTCAGGGGTATAGCCGCAAATATTGTTGCACGGGCGGGTGGGGTCATGCCACCAGTCCCTCTCGGGGCTCAGAGTTTCACGAGGATAAATGAGGCGGGGCCGCCATATCCGTTAGCCCTTACCTCCTGGTTCCAAGCCAAGCCGACATGTCACGTTGCCTCAAGAACACATAACCCAGCGCCAGCCAAGTCAGACCCAGCACCACTCCCCCGCCGTAGTTCCCTAGGACGATTGCGAGGGGGAGGAAAGCGACGAGCAGCAAGCCGCACCACCGCGGGAGCGTCCCTGATCTCAGGGCGGCAGCGCCCGAGAGCGTGAACCCGACGAGCGTGACCCAAAGCCCTAATCCCAACATCCAGTCGAGGAATGCCAACAAGTAGACGCCGTCCCCGACTAAGGCCCTGATCAGGAAGGTGAGCAAGAGGCCTACGAGCAAGAGTGCGGTACCGATGAAGGCCGTCAAAGAGCCCGTCCACCCCAGCCGCCCGTAGCCCGCCGCCTGCCGGGCATGGAGCCCCAAGATCCCCCCCAGCGCGCCGACCGAGGCGACGACGTACATCGCCTCGGTCAGAGAGCTTCGCCCGCTCGCGGTCGTCAGCTCGATAATGCCCGACGCCGTCCACGTTGTGCCGGCAAGCAGGGCACCCAACGCCCCAAACCGGATGAGGTCTGAAGAAAACATAGCCCGCCCTTCGGCCGAATCTTTTTCCGACTCCAGGATGATGGTACCTATCGAAGTACGGCGTATCCACAGACAACAGCTTGCGCCGGCAAGCCCGTGTGGTACAGAAAAGAGGCTCTGTACCTGCGCGGGTATACGTCACCGTCGCCGTTAGCCCTGCTCTTGGCCCAACCCATTGGCCTAACTCCCTCGCCGTTGCCGCGTTTACTCATCTCCTACTCCTCTCTCTTCATCAGCTCTCGGGGTTCCACGTCTAAGGCATCGGCCAGCCTGCGGATGGTCGAAGCGTGAGCCGATCGCCGGCCAAGCTCAAGCTTATTGATCGTGTCGTATGCCACGCCGCTCATCTCTCCCAAGTCCCTCAAGGTGAGGGCCTGCTCCACCCTTAGCTGTCTCAACCTCCCCCCATTTACCTTCAAACTCTTGCCCATACGCAGATCATATACTGATGATATGTCGACAACAACAGCTGATGTTTTAGAATCAGAGTGGCATGCAAGGAAGTGGCCCAGGCGGTGCGTTTGGCGCATCTCAGGGCTCGAACCACGAGGAGGTGTCCGGTGATCGAGGCGGAGGTGATCGAGGCGGTCGTCTTCGACCTTGACGGCGTTATAGTCGATTCGGAGCATGTCTGGGACGCCGCTCGGGAGACTTTAGCGCGCGAGCGCGGTGGACGCTGGCACGAGCAGGCGCAGCAGGACATGATGGGAATGAGCTCTTTAGAATGGTCGCGCTACATGCACGAGCGTCTGGGTCTATCCGAGACACCGGAGGAGATCTCTACCGAGGTCGTTAAGCGCCTTGAGTCGATCTACCGAGAGGAGTTGCCGCTCATAGACGGCACTCCGGAAGTAGTCTCCCGCCTTGCGGAGCGCTGGCCGCTCGCCATTGCTTCCTCATCGAACCGCCAGATCATTGACCTCGTCCTCGAGCTTAGCGGGCTCGATCACTACTTCCGAGCCACTGTCTCCTCTGAAGAAGTGCCGCGCGGAAAGCCCGCTCCGGATGTCTATCTCGAAGCTGCCCGCCGCCTCGGCGCTGACCCGACCAGGACTGCCGCTGTTGAGGATTCGCACAACGGCATCCTGTCTGCGAAGGCCGCCGGCATGCGCGTGGTGGCGATTCCGAATGTACGCTACCCGCCCGGTGAGGAAACCCTCGCTATGGCCGACGTCGTACTCCAATCTGTAGCCGAATTGACGCCAGCCGTTGTGGACGAGAAGGGGCTCTCTGATGCCGACAAGCGCGCGTGATGGGGAGCACTATGAGAGAAGCGACGGGCCGGCGAATCGACCGGCTGGTGTACGAGCTGTACGGGTTGACTGAGGAGGAGATAGAGGTCGTCGAGGAGAGCGCGGCTCAAGACGCTGCCATTGCGCGTCGGCAAGTTCTATCGTTCTCACGAGGGCAAGCACACGAGCCCCTTGCGTTTTTGAAATGACTTCTGGTCTTGTCGCCGGTTCGGTGAAGATAGGCTACACTGCAGCCCGCTACTCCGTTTAGGTGCAAGCTATTTGGTTGCGCGGGGTAGAGGACGTCCCTTAGTATGCTCGGGACCGGGCGCCCCCGTACGGATATGAGGAGTGGAAGTGCCATGGTGAGGAGAATGAAGAGACTAAAACCTGCCGCGACGTCTGCTCTCGCACCTGCTCTTGCCAGGCGCAGGATGAGCCGACGGGACTTCCTAAAGGTAACCGGTGTAGGCCTGGCCGGTACGTCCTTGCTCGGAGTCGCGGGCTGCACTGGTGGCGGCGGTGGTGGTGGAAGTAGCGGCGAGTTCACCTTGACCTTCGGCCCAGAAGAATCGGGGAGCCTTCAGAACGCCATCGATCGCTTCAACGAGGAGTACTCCGGCCAGTACACGGCCAACTACCGCGAGATGCCCGCTGACACGGGGCAGTACTTCGACCAGCTTCAGACCGAGCTTCAGGCCGGGTCGGCCGAGATCGATGTGATCGGCGCCGACGTTATCTGGCCCGCCCAGCTTGCCTCGCAGGGCTTCATCCTCGATCTCTCCGACCGTTTCACCCAGGATCAGCAGAGCGAGTTCCTCCCCGCGACCATAGAAGCCATGACCTACAACGGATCGGTCTGGGGGGTGCCGTGGCGCACGGACGCGGGGATGCTCTACTATCGCCAAGATCTCCTGGAGGAGAACGGTTTCAATAATCCTCCGACTACCTGGGATGAGCTTAAGCAGATGGCGAGGACGGTGCAACAGAACTCCGGCACACAGTATGGTTTTCTCTTCCAGGGAGCGGATTATGAGGGCGGGGTGGTGAATGCCTTAGAGTATATCTGGAGCTCAGGCGGGGAGGTCCTAGATCCGAACGACCCTAACCAGGTGGTCATAGACAGTTCAGAAACCAGAGAAGGTCTCACTATAGAGCGCAGTACGATCGACGACGGCGTAGCTCCCGAGGCAGTGTCAACCTACAAGGAGCAGGAAGTGCAGTCTACTTTCTTGAATGGAGATACCGTCTTCGCTCGACAATGGCCGTTTATGTAT
>JALZFJ010000196.1 GCA_030867425.1 Actinomycetota bacterium
GCGCCAGCTTCAGGGGGCTCTGGCCGCCGAACTGGAGTATCACGCCGGCGGGATGCTCGCGCCTGACGACCTCGAGGACGTGCTCGGCGGTCAAGGGCTCGAAGTAAAGCCTCGTCGAGGTATCGTAGTCGGTCGAGACAGTCTCGGGGTTAGAGTTAATCATTACCGAGTCCAGACCGGCTTCTCTTAGGGCGTAGCTTGCATGTACGCAGGCGTAGTCGAACTCGATCCCTTGCCCAATGCGGTTCGGGCCGCTCCCCAAGACCACGACGGAGGGGTTCTCGCCACGCTCAACCTCGTCTTCGGTCTCGTAGGTCGAGTAGTAGTAGGGCGTACGGGCGGGGAACTCCCCGGCGCAGGTATCCACCGACTTGTACGTCGGATGAATCCCCAAAGCCCCGCGTACGCCCCGGGCCACCTCCGTCGAGGTCCCGGCGGCCATGGACAAGGCCTCGTCGGGTAACCCGGTCCTCTTCAGCTCCAGCAACTCCTCCGCGCTCAAGGTCTCGGAGACCGCGCCCTCGGCGGCCACGATCCTCGCGATCGAGGCGACGAAGAAGGGGTCTATCCCGGTGCGAGCGACGATCTCCGGTATGTCCGTTCGCGCCCTCAAAGCATCGAAGACCGCGAAGATCCTGTACGGGTTCGGCTCGTCCAGAAGATCCGCGCTTATGTCCTGCGACTCTACCTCCAGCGAAACCAGGGCCTTCAGGAGGCTCTCCGTGAATGTCCGACCTATGGCCATGACCTCGCCCACGGAGTGCATCTTCGTGGTGAGGCGTGGGAGGGAGCCCGGGAACTTCTCGAAGGTGAAGCGTGGCACCTTCGTCACCACGTAGTCCAGGGCGGGCTCGAAGGAAGCCGGTGTCGCGTGTGTTATGTCGTTGGGGATCTCATCGAGAGAGTAACCCACCGCGAGCTTCGCTGCGATCTTGGCTATAGGGAACCCCGTCGCCTTGCTCGCAAGCGCGCTCGACCTGCTGACGCGCGGGTTCATCTCTATCACGTAGAAGTCGTCCCCCACCGGGTCCACCGCGAACTGGATGTTCGAGCCCCCAGTCTGTACCCCGATCTCGCGTATTATGCGTAGAGAAGCGTTGCGTAAAGTTTGGTACTGGCGGTCGGAGAGAGTTTGGGCAGGAGCGACGGTTATGGAGTCGCCGGTGTGGACGCCCATGGGGTCGACGTTCTCGATGGAGCAGATGACGACGACATTGTCGGCGGTGTCGCGCATTACCTCGAGCTCGAACTCTTTCCAGCCGATAACGCTGCGTTCCACGAGTACGCTGCGGACGGGGCTGGCGTCGAGGCCGTCGGTGACGGCGTGACGGAGCTCTTCGAAGCCGTGCGCCGTGCCGCCGCCCTTGCCGCCCAGGGTGAAGCTGGGGCGAATGATCAGGGGGAAACCTATCTCATAGGCCAGCTCTACGGCTTCTTCGACGCGGTAGACGACACGGCTCTCCGGGACTTTGAGGCCTATGCGCTCCATCGCCTCTCGGAAGAGCTGCCTGTCTTCCGCTTTGTGGATTGAGGAGACGGAGGCGCCAAGGAGTTCGACACCGTATTCGTCGAGGGTGCCCTTCTCGTGCAGCTCCACCGCCAGGTTCAAGGCGGTCTGGCCGCCTAATGTGGGGAGCAGGGCGTCGGGACGTTCACGGCGAACGATCTGGGTGAGGGCTTCGGTGGTTAGGGGCTCGACGTAGGTCGCGTCGGCGAGTTCGGGGTCGGTCATGATGGTGGCGGGATTGGAATTCGCCAGTATCACGCGGTACCCCTCGTCCCTGATGGCGCGGCACGCTTGCGTCCCCGAGTAGTCGAACTCCGCGGCCTGCCCGATGACTATCGGCCCTGAGCCGATAATCAAGACGCTCTCTATGTCGTCCCGGCGCGGCAACCCTCTACGACCCGACCTTCTCTTCCGAGATCTCGCCCACGAACTCGTCGAAGAGGTAGCCGGAGTCGCGTGGCCCCGGGCTGGATTCAGGATGATATTGGACGCTCCAGGCCTGAAGCTCCGAGCTCGCGAGGCCCTCGACAGTGCCGTCGTAGAGGTTGCGGTGGGTCAGCTGGACACCTCGGGGCATGGTCTCCTCGTCGACGGCGAAGCCGTGGTTCTGGCTCGTGATCTCGATGCGTCCCGTGCCCAGGTTTCGGACTGGGTGGTTAGCGCCGTGGTGCCCGAACGGCAGCTTGTAAGTCTCGCAGCCCAAGGCGAGGCCTAGTAACTGGTGCCCGAGGCAGATGCCAAAAGTAGGCGCCTCCCCGAGGACGCCGCGCAGGTTCTCGACCCCCGTTTTGAGGGCCGCCGGATCCCCAGGCCCGTTCGAGAGGAAGACACCGTCGGGGTTCTGGGCGAGGACCTCCGAAGCGGGCGTGGTGCCGGGCATCGCGAGCACCGAGGCGCCGCGACTTCTGAGCTCCTCGTAGATGGAGCCCTTCACCCCGTAATCCAAGGCTACGATGCGGCAACGCTCCTCGCCGAAGGCCGGGAGCATAACGGGCTCGCTAAGCTCCGTGATGGAGGACGCCAGGTCCAGGCCCACCATCCCCGGGTGAGCGTTGGCCTTCTCTCGCAAGACGTTAATGTTCGTCTCTAGGGTGGAGATCACACCGCGCATCGCACCCTTGTCCCTCAGATGGCGGGTGAGAGCGCGAGTATCTATCCCCTCTATGCCCAAAGTCCCACTCTCTTCGAGGAGGGCTGCAAGGGAGCGTTCGCTCGCCCAGTTGCTCGGGTGCGGGGTGTACTCGCGGACCAGGACGGCGGCGGCCTGTATCTTCTTGGACTCCTCGTCGCCGGGGATGACGCCATAGTTGCCGATGAGGGGGTAGGTGAAGAGCACGATCTGGCCGCGGTACGAGGGATCCGTCAGGGTCTCCTGGTAGCCAACCATGCTGGTCGTGAAGACCACCTCCCCCGAGACCTCGCCTTCGCCCGCGAAGGTCCAGCCGGAGAAAGAAGTTCCGTCCTCGAGGACCACCAGCGCCCGGCTCCGACCCTGTACCCTAGACTCGTGCTCCAAACTTTGCTCCTATCCCATCGTACACAAACTCGCCGCCGACGAACGTGCCCACGACGCGCCCTTTGAGCCTCCGCCCGAGGTACGGGCTGTTTGAGGACCTGCTCAAGAGAGCGTCCTCTCGGACCGTCCACTCCTCAGAGAGGCCCACGAGTGTAAGATCCGCGGTCGCCCCCGGGGAGATCCCGTAAGCGCCGTCTATCCAACGCCCAGGCGCCGAGGCCATCGCCTCGACCAGCCTACGAAGAGGAAGTTCCCCGCCCTGCACAAGCTCAGTATAGAGTGCCGAGAAGGCTGTCTCGTGTCCCAAGTATCCGGGCGCGGCCTCCTCCAGAGGAAGCACCTTCTCCTCGGAGGCGTGCGGCGCGTGGTCCGTCGCCACGAAATCCAGGATACCACTCCTCAAGGCTTCTCCAACCCCAAGCCTGTCCTCGTCCGGCCTCAAAGGCGGGTTCACTCGGTAGAGGCCATCCAGCGTGCCTATGCGCTCGTCGGTGAGCGTAAGGTGGTGCGGCGTAGTGTCGGCGGTCACGTCGGCCCGCCCCTTGAAAAAACCGACGAGCGCCGCCGAAAGCGCTGTCGAGACGTGGGTTATGTGGACCTTCGCGCCCGTCTCAGCCGCCAGTACGAGCGCGCTAGCGGTCGCCACGTCCTCGGCGCTTCCCGGTGAGCCTGGTATCCCCGCGAGCGCCGTCGCTACCCCGTCATGTGCCACGCCGGTGGCCAGAGAGTGGTTCTCGCAGTGCAGGATCACCGGCAGCCCCGCGGACTTCGCGTAGAGCATACCGTTCCTCAAAACCCCGGCGCTTTGGGTCCCTAGCCCATCGTCCGAGACGAAAGATGCTCCGGCCTCCCTGAGGAGGCGCATCTCCGTGAGCCGCTCGCCCTTGAGCTCCTCGTGCAAGGCCGCGGAGACGTAAGCTCGCACCCGCGACTCCCTCTCGACGCGTCTCATCAAGCCGGAGACGACGACCGGCTTGTCCATGACGGGGTCGGTGTTCGGCATCATCACGACGCTCGTGAAACCGCCGGCGGCAGCGGCCGCTGAACCCGACTCTATCGTCTCCTCGTCTTCCCGGCCCGGCGTTCGCCAGTGAGCGTGCACGTCCACGAAGCCGGGGAAGAGGTGCAGGCCGTCGGCGTCGAGGTACCGCGTACCCCGCAAGTCCTCCCCCACCTCGGCGACGCGCCCATCTGAGAGGCGCACGTCCATAGTGCCGTCGAGACCGGAGGAGGGGTCCAGCACGTGGGCGCCCCGGACAACGAGGTCTTCCGAGGTGCCCGCCGGAACACCCGTCACGCGGCTGCTTCCTCGACGGTACCGGTGGCGAGGGCGAGGACCGCTGAGCGGACGGCGACGCCGGAGGCGACCTGGTCGGCGATCAGAGAAGAGCCTGACAGCACCGCGTCGCCGGAAATCTCCACACCCCGGTTGACGGGACCTGGGTGCATGACGAGGACACCCCTCTTCAGGTGTCGCCCCGCGACGCCGTAGTACCGGGCGTACTCGGCGACGGAGGGGATGCGGGCCCCGGTCATCCGCTCTTTTTGGAGACGGAGCGCGTAAAGGGTGTCGGCACCCCAATCAAGCGCGTCGTCCACAGAGGCCAAGATCGGGAGTTCCCAGGCACCGGCCTCGAGGGGCAGGAGGGTTTCGGGAGCGACCAGTGCCACCTCCATGCCCGCCGCGCGGAAGGCAGGGATCACGCTGCGCGCCACCCGACTGTGCAGGATGTCACCCACGACGGCGACCTTCCTGTCCGCCAGCTCGTCGAAGCCGCCTGTAGCGCTAGAGAGGGCGTAGAGGTCGAGGAGGGCCTGGGTCGGGTGCTGTCCGCAGCCGTCGCCAGCGTTGATGACGGCGGCGTTCGCGTGTTGAGCGGCCAGAGCGGCGGCTCCCGCCGAGGGGTGGCGGATCACAATCGCATCCGCCCCCAAAGCGTCGAGGGTGACGACGGTGTCCAGAAGGGACTCGCCCTTCTGGATCGCGCTGCCTTTCTCAGCGATAGAGACGACATCCGCCCCCGCCCTTCGCGCAGCGAGCTCGAACGAGACGGCCGTGCGGGTAGAGGCCTCGAAGAAGGCCAGGCAGACGGTCCTGCCGGTCAGAGGCCGCCCCACGCGCCCGGCGCTGTCGTAGGCCCAGGCGAGGTCTAGGATCTCCTTCAGCTCCTCTCCACTCGCGCCTTCCAAGGTAAGGAAGTTCCTAGGATTACGCAACGCGGACCACCCCGTCTTCCCCGTCAGTCTCGGCCAGCCTCACGCGCACGGTCTCGCTGCGCGAGGTCGGGAGGTTCTTGCCGACGTGGTCTGCCCTTATGGGCAGCTCCCTGTGCCCGCGATCGATGAGGATGGCGAGGCGTATCGCCGCCGGCCGGCCAAGCTCGAGGAGCGCGTCCATCGCCGCCCGCGCCGTCCGCCCGGTGTAGAGTACGTCGTCCACCAGAACGACCGTCTTCCCGGCGACGTCGAACGGGATGTGGCTTCCTCGCACCTCGGGTCCTTCACCCCGCGTCTCGCGGTCGTCCCGGTGCAGCGTGATGTCCAGCGAACCGACCG
>JALZFJ010000212.1 GCA_030867425.1 Actinomycetota bacterium
AAACAAGGTGGAGCTAAGGCAGCGGCCGGCAAGGCTTTCGACCATCCGCAAGCTGGCAGACACTCTAAGCGTGGAGCCCAAGGAGCTGATGAAGGGAGAGCAGTAAAGGCGGTGGCGAAAAAACGAGGCAATGGCGAGGGAAGCATCACCCGCCGCAAGGACGGGCTGTACATGGCCCGCTACACGGTCCAGACGGCTACTGGAGCGAAGCGGAAGGCCCTCTACGGCAAGACGCGCTCGGAGGTCGCCGCGAAGCTCTCGAAGGCTCTGGCCGACCGTGAGGGCGGCCTTACCTACGACGCCGGTAAGCAGACCGTCGGAGAGTACCTTACGCGCTGGCTATCGAACAGCGTCCGGGATACGGTGCGCCAGCGGACTTACGAGCGGTACGAGAGTATTGTCCGGGTGCATCTTGTACCGGCCATCGGGTCGGTGAAGCTGAAGACCCTCACGCCGGACCATGTGCGCGGACTCTACCGCGAGAAGCTGGATGGCGGCTTGGCCGCGCGCACCGTCTTGCATATTCACCGGGTCCTTAGCAAGGCGCTCAAGCAGGCTGTGGACGATGGCCTGATACCGCGCAACGCGGCCGGGTCGGTAAAAAGTCCGCAGCCCCGGGGGGAGGAGATACGGCCTCTGAATCGGGAGCAGGTCCGGATTTTCTTCGAGGCCGCTAGAGAGGACCGGCTAGAAGCCCTCTACATCGTGGCCGTTACAGCTGGGCTCCGGCGTGGCGAGCTACAAGGTCTAAAGTGGGAAGACGTGGACCTTAGCGGAGCTACCGGGACTCTCCAGGTACGCCGCACACTCTCCGAGCCTCGCGGAGGGTACATCTTCGAGGCTCCCAAATCCGGCAAAGGCCGCAATATTCGGCTCACCCGCAAGGCCACATCAGCCCTAAGAGAGCACCGCAAGCGCCAGCTAGAGGAACGGATGCGGCTGGGAACGCTCTGGCGGGATCATGGCCTCATATTTCCCTCTGGCGCCGGTACTCCTCTATCCGGTGGCAACCTCAATCGTGCGTTCAAGGCACTCCTCAAACGCGCTGGGTTGCCCCCGATGATCCGCTTCCACGACCTGCGCCACACCTGCGCCACGCTGCTTCTCCGGCAGGGGGTAAACCCTAAGTTCGTTCAGGAGCTGCTAGGGCACGGAGACGTGAGCCTCACCCTCAACGTCTATAGTCACGTCCTGCCCGACATGGGCGACACCGCCGCCGGCGCTATGGACGATGCGCTGGGATAGAGCTACGTTGGTGTAGTGGTTGGTGTAAAACGCTCCGGTGGAGGCCGGAGCGTTTTCTCATTCGCGCTATTTGCAGGACTTTTAGGAGCGCGCCTGGAAGGATTCGAACCTCCGACTCGCGGTTTAGGAAACCGCTGCTCTATCCCCTGAGCTACAGGCGCGTGCGGAAATCTAGTTTATCGCACAACCCCCACAAGCACCAAAGGTGCCCTGCCGGCCAAACTTGCTGACTGGCGACGGCTTTACTCCGTCGCGTCGGCCCTAGAGACGAAGCGGTCATATGCTACGGCGGCCAGTACGCTGCCGGTTATGGGTCCGACTATGTAGACCCAGCCGGCGGTGAACTGTCCGACCACTATCATCGGCCCCAGAGTACGCGCCGGGTTCAGGGAACCGCCGGTGACGGGCCAACGATGAAGACGCCACAGGCCAGCGCGAAGCCGACGACCAAAGGCGCCACACCGATCGGTACCCGGTCGTCGGTGGCGACCGAGATCACCACGAAGACCAGGATGATGGTGACGAGGACCTCCACCAGCAACGCCCGGAGAACCCCGATGTCTTGCGCCGGGAACGTGGCCGCGACGTTGGCGATTTATCGTGCTGCGGCGCCGTGACGGGGTCCAACTAGGAGCCCCACCACGAGATGTACGGCTTTCGAGAGGTTTTACTGGTCACGGGGCAGGCGGCGGGCTGTGGGGCCTTCCTCGCTGCTACCGGCAGTCGTGCCCTGTTCGGAGTCGCCTGTCACCTCGTCGCGCCGGTTGTAGGCCTTCTCGATGATATCTTGGGCCACCTCCCGGCTCCCAAGCCCAAACGCTATCGCTGCAGCCAATGCAACCG
>JALZFJ010000219.1 GCA_030867425.1 Actinomycetota bacterium
CCTCCGTAGCATCCTTGAGACAGCTCTCTTGCCGACGATGTATGAGCTGCCGAGCCGATCGGACGTGGCTAAGTGCGTCGTGGACGCCGACACGGTGCGCGAAGGCGTGCAGCCCACCCTCGTCACCGACTCGGGGCGGTCGAAGTATGCCTACGACGAAGAAGAGACTGCCTAAGAAGGCCGTCCTTGAGCCAGGCCCAGATCCCCAAAACCTACGACCCTCATGCCGTCGAAGACCGTATCTACGAGAAGTGGGAGCGCTCGGGCGCCTTCGAGGCCGACCCAAACCCAGAGAAGGAACCGTACTGCATCGTCCTGCCCCCACCGAACGTGACGGGCGCTCTGCACATGGGTCATGCCCTCAACGGCACCATTCAGGACACTCTCACCCGGCGGGCACGGATGAAGGGCTACGAAGCGCTCTGGCTACCGGGCGTGGACCACGCCTCAATCGCGCTGCAGAACGTAGTCGAGCGCAGGCTGCTCAAAGAAGAAGGCAAGTCTCGCTTCGACCTGGGCCGCGAGGAGTTCGTGGAGAGGTGCCGCGAGTTTGCCCTCGAGTCGCGCTCCCGGATTCTCGGGCAGCTCAAAAGGCTCGGCGCGTCGGTTGATTGGCGCCGCTTGCGGTACACGATGGATGAGCTGTACGTGGACTCGGTGCTGACGGCGTTCATAGAGCTATATACCGCGGGTTTGATCTATCGTGGCAACCGCATCACCAACTGGTGCCCCCGTGACCGCTCCGCTATAAGCGACCTCGAGGTGAGCTACGAGGAGGTCGACGGCAGGCTCTATGGCGTTCGCTACCCGTTCGCCGACGGCAAAGGCCCTGGTCCCGACGGTAACGATTACGCCCAGGTCTTCACCACTCGCCCCGAGACAGTCCTGGGCGACGTGGCGCTCGTCGTGAACCCAGACGACGAGCGTTACAAGCGCCTCGTCGGACGGCGCGTCACGGTGCCGTTCGTGAAGCGCGAAGTGGAGGTTCTAGCAGATCCTTACGTGGACCCCGAGTTCGGGACCGGCATCCTCAAGGTCACGCCGGCCCATGACCCGAACGACTTCGAGATCGGGAAACGACACGACCTCAAGGCGGTAAACGTCCTCAAACCAGACGGCACGATCAACGAGAAAGGTGCGGAGTTCGCGGGGATGACGCGCGAGGAGGCGAGGAGGGCCCTCGTGAGGCGTCTTGCCGAGGAGGGGTTACTCGGGGAGGTCAAAGAGTACAGGCACCGGCTCGGACACTGCGACCGGTGCGGGGCTGTTATAGAGCCGTGGCTCTCCGAGCAGTGGTGGGTCTCGATGCGGGAGCTCGCCGAGCCCGCGCTAGAGGCTTTGAGAAGCGGGGAGATCACAGTCTACCCCGACTCTTGGCGGCGAGAGACGATCCGGTGGCTCGAGAATCTGCAGGACTGGAACGTGAGCCGGCAGCTGTGGTGGGGGCAGCGTATCCCGGTGTGGTACGGACCGGACGGGGAGACCGTCGCTGCCAAGGAGTCGCCGGGTGAGGAGTTTGAGCAGGACCCGGACGTGCTCGATACATGGTTTTCGTCGGCCTTGTGGCCTTTCGCTACTTTAGGATGGCCGGAAGAAACGGAGGACCTCGAGTACTTCTACCCGACGAGCCTCCTCTCGACGGCGCGCGAGATCATGTACCTGTGGGTGGCGCGCATGATCATGACGGGGCTGCGCTTTAAGGGCGAAGTCCCCTTCAGGAAGATAAACGTCCACTCGATCGTGCTCGCCGAAGACGGGAAGAAGATGAGCAAGTCCAAGGGCAACACAATAGACCCGCTCGACCTCCTCGACGAGTACGGCACCGATGCCGTCCGCTTCGGCCTCCTGTACCAGTCCTCGACCCAGGATTTCTCCTACTCCTACGAGCGGGCGGCTTTGGGCCGCGGCTTCGTCACCAAGCTCTGGAACATGGCCCGCTTCGTCTTCAGCTACCCGGCGGAGGTCGAAGGCCCTGAAGAGCCATCGTCTTCGGACCGTTGGATCATCTCTTCCTTCAACGAGACCGCACAGGAGTACGACCGTCTCCTCGAGGAGTGCGAATTCTCGGAGGCGATGCGCTTCGTCTACGACTTCGCCTGGCACGACCTTGCAGATTGGTACGTGGAGATCTCCAAGGTTGTGCCCTCGAAGGAGACCCCACGAATCCTGCGAGAGGTCTTCGACGGCACCTTGCGCCTGCTGCACCCGGTCATGCCGTTCGCGACGGAGGAGATGAACCGGGTCTTGGGCGGGGAGGAACTGCTTGTGAGGCAGAAGTTCCCGCGGTTCGATCCTGCTCTGGAGGATGCCGAGGCGCGCCGGGTGCTGGAGCGGACGCAGCTCGCGATCTCGGCGGTCCGCTCTTTCCGAGTGGACTCCAAGGTCGAGGGAGAGCTCGAAGGGAGGGCGCCCCATGGAGTAGACCTTGAGGTGTTCTCGGCCCTGGCCGGGGTGCGGCCCGTGGAGAATCTACTGGACGGCTCGTTCACGGCGGCGCTGCCGGCAGGGGATGTGGTGGTCGAGGTTTCCCTATCGGAGGAATTGAGGCGCGGGGAGATCGAACGCTTGCGCAAGGAGATCTCGCGCGCCAAGGGCGAGGTCAAACGCGCCGAGGGCAAGCTCTCGAACGAGAAGTTCGTCGAACGGGCGCCCGCTCCGGTCGTCGCGGCCGAACGGGAGAAGCTCGACCGCAAGGCCGCCCTCCTCAAGACGCTAAAAGCACGCCTCGAAGAGTACCTGTAGTCAAGGCGCTTCCGTGAGCGCTGTGTCATACGAAGCCGTCTGCGAGGCGTTGGATCTACGCCGCCGAGTCGCACTGGGCTTCGAGCGCATCGAAGCCCTCTTCCATCTCCTCGGCGATCCCCAGCGCTCCTTGCGTGTAGTCCAGGTCGTCGGCACGAACGGTAAGGGCACGACAGCCATCGCACTAGCGACCGCCTTGGAAGCCGCGGGCAAGACTACAGGGGCGTACCTCTCGCCGCACGTCCTCTCCTACACCGAGCGGGTGATACTGCGCGGTAGCTACGTTTCTGAGAAGGAATTCGCCGCTGCGATGAGAGAGGCGATAGAGGTCGCCGACGATAACGAGGTCCCCGCGACCCAGTTCGAGCTCCTCACAGCAGGGGCCCTAAAAATGTTTGATGATGCGGGGGTAGAGTGGGCCGTCCTGGAGGCGGGACTCGGTGCACGCCATGACGCGACCTCCGCCGCGGAGCCCGAAACGGTCGTGCTCACCAACGTTGGCCTCGATCACACAGAGTACCTTGGCGATACGGTGGAGGAGATAACAGAGGAGAAGCTGGCCTCTTTAAAATCCGGCGCGGCCCTAGTCCTCGGCACAGACGATCCCCGGATGGTCGGGGTCGCCCGCGACGCCGCTACACGAGTAGGCGTCCGCCTCGTAGAGCACGAAGCTTCGGGAGAGTCGTACCATGGAGCGGGAGAGGTCCCTTACCTGGCGCGCAACGAGCGCCTCGGGATACGGGCGGCGGAGGTACTACTCGGGCGTCCTTTGCGGCGGGGCGAGCGGGAGACGGCATTAAAGTTCGCTCGTGCGGCGCGACCACCGGCTCGGTTCGAGGTGCACGAGGTTCGCGGGGTACCCGTCGTGGCGGATGGTAGTCACAACCCGGAGGGGCTCAGGGCTGCGCTCGAGGCGGTCCGCACGAGGTATGGGGACCGTCCTTTGGGGGTGGTGTTCGGCGCCTTGAAGGAGAAAGACGTCGGAAGTATGCTTAACGACCTTGAGAGAGTGGCCCACGTCCTCGTGCTCACGCGTCCCGAGCTCACAGATGGGCGGGTCTTGGACCCAGGGCAGGTAGCAGAGGAGTATGGCCCGAAAGACGCCAAAGGTAGGAGGGCCCTGATAACGAGCGACGCCGGTCGCGCTCTGCGCACGGTCATAGGGGAGATGGAGAAAACGGGCGGGGTGGTGCTGGTCACGGGGTCTCTGTACATGGGGGCGGGCGCCTTGGAGTGGTTGCGTGGGCGATAGCCGCACCTGGAAGATCGTGGGGTTGCTCGTCGCGATCGCGGGTGTGTTCTTCGTCCTCGGCTACTTTGTCGTCTTGAGGTACATAACGTGAGCGGGATGGCTTTAACCTTTTCCGCGCAGACTGATTCGAACCCTTCCAGGTGGTGAGCGATCTCCTCAACAGCCCCTTGTTGAGGATCGGGTTCTACCTCGTAGACGTGTTCTTTATGGTGCTGTGGCTCTCGGTCGTGTACTGGACCTTCATCGATGCCGACCGGCGGGGAACGCCGCGGTTCTTCTGGGCAAGCGTGGCCCTCATCTTTCCGTTCATCGGGACCTTGATCTACGTCATAGTCCATCCGCCGGAGTACTTGCTCGACTCCCGGGAGCGCGAGCTGGATCTCGCCGTGCTGGAAAGGGAGTTCAGGCGGAGGGCTGGCCTGTGCCCCAACTGCCGCTCGCCGTGGAGAAGGAGTGCCTCCTCCTGTGCCCGGAGTGCGGTTGGGACCTCAAAAAGCCCTGCGAGAACTGCCGGAGGCTCTTGCGCCTGGACTGGGTACCTGCCCGTACTGCACGACGGTGCAGAGCAAAAAGAACATCAACTGGTAGGAGGATAAGGCGATGGAACAGACGCTCGTACTCGTAAAGGGCGACGGCGTCAGGAGACGCTTGGTCGGCGAGATCATACGCCGCATCGAGGCCAAGGGCCTCGACATCCGCTCTATGCAGCTCATGGAGGTGAGCCGCGAGTTGGCCGAGGAGCACTACGCCGAGCACCGCGAGAAACCCTTCTTCGAGGAGCTGGTCGAGTTTATCACCACGACGCCAGTCGTCGTGATGAGGGTCGAGGGCGAGGGCGCGATACAGGTCACGCGTCGCCTTATGGGCGCGACCAACCCCGCCGAGGCTGCCCCTGGCACCATCCGGGGAGACTTGGCCCTAAGCCTTCCGGACAACCTCGTCCACGGCTCCGACTCCCCCGAGAGCGCCGAGAGGGAACTGAAGCTCTTCTTTGGCGGTTAGAGGGTTCGTGCGGTTCGTCCTCGCCTCCGAGTCCCCACGGCGCGTCGACCTCTTACGGATGGTCGGCTACGACTTCGATGCCCAGAAAAGCGGCTTCCCCGAGGTATTTCTCGACGACCCCACAAAGACCGTCGAAGTGAATGCCCGCGGCAAGGCTCTCTCCGTCGCCCTTAAGATCCCGGGCGAGGTTGTGCTCGCCGCCGATACGGTCGTCCACCTGCCGGAGGAGCGCGAGACTCTGGGGCAGTCCGGTAGCGGGGACGACGTGCGCCGGATGCTCGGTGTCCTCGAAGGCCGCGCCCACGAGGTCTACTCGGGCGTGGCGGTGGCGTGCGGGGAGAACGTCATCGTGCAAAGCACGATGACGCGGGTGAACTTCCGGGAGCTTACTGAAGCCGAGATCTCCGCCTACGTCGAGCTCGGGGAGGGCGTCGGGAAGGCAGGGGGGTACGCCATACAGGGGAAAGCGGCGCTCTTCGTAGAAGGAATCGAGGGCGACTATACCAA
>JALZFJ010000231.1 GCA_030867425.1 Actinomycetota bacterium
CTGGGGACCAGAGGGCAGGCCTGTAGCCCATCATCTCGAACTCGACCGGGCGGAGGTCGGAGTTTGTTTCGGTCAGCCTCACATACTCATTGATGCCGTTCACGAACGCTGTCACAACGCGCTCAGCATCCGAGCCATACGCAGGCCACTCCTCGCGCATGCTGCCGCGGTACAGGAAGAGGCGCGCGGCCCAGTCTTGCTCCAGGTAGGTCGGACCGAAGGCCTCCGAGAGGAGGCCCAGGCCACGCCTCCTCCAGAGGTCGATCTGCCAGAGCCTGTCGCGAGCAGCGTTGAAGCCCTGTGCGAAAAAGGCGTCGTAGGTAGAAGAGGCATAAATGTGAGGCACCCCCCAGGAGTCGATCAGGATCTCCACCGGCGCTTCCGGGCCGCTCACAGTATAGGAAACGTGGTTCTCCCCATACCTCGTGTTTTTTCTTTCCAATGGTTCCCTTCCTCGTCTATGTCAGTATGTGTATTTGATCTAAAATTGACGATTGGGACAAGGGAAGTAGGCTGAGCGAACGGGAAGTAAGGCACCGTGAGAGCGTACGTTGGACCGGCGGGCGGCGAGATAGCATGAGAACCACCATCAGTAGGAAGGTCGGACTAGAGTAATACCCGCCTCCTAGTAGGCGCAAGCTCTTCACCCTAACGCGCTCGGACAGCCCGGCTGAGGTCGGATGGCCGCTACGAGGGCCGCGAGCCCTCTGAGACGATCCCGCCAGCAGAGAAGTCGATAAGCGTCTACTGCAGAACTGTGTGCAAAGTAATCCGCAACCTCAGGGAACTGCGGCGCGAGTGGGAAGACGGTTACAAATTCGACCCCGAGCCTCGGCCTGCACAAGTTTATCGCTCCTTAGCCTTACGGCAGTTGCTGCGCATACCGGTCCACGAGCGCTGCAATCGCCCTGAGAAACCTCGCTGTCATTTTGAGGTAGCGATACCCGGCGAGGCCGCACTACGATGATAAGATGGATGATATATACTTGAAAGGAGAAGCGCATGCCCGAGCTAGAGGTAGAGGGCGTCGGGACGTTCGAAGTCCCAGAGGGTAAGCGGTTGGTCCTGGCCATCGAAGAGAACGCTGGGATGGATATTCTGCACCGCTGCGGTTCTTACGCCAGGTGCACTACCTGCCGCATCGAGTATCTGGAAGGCGAGCCGGAGAAGATGACCAAGGCCGAGCTTGAGGTGCTCGAAAGCCGGAACGTCCTTGGGCAGGTGCGCCTCTCCTGCCAGGCCTTGTGTGACCACGACATGAAGGTACGAGTGCTGATGACTGTAAGCTCCAGCGGGCTTGACGGACCGGGGCCGCACCCAGAGGAGTGGATCACCCCCGAGCCCGAGTGGGTAGAGAAGCCTGCCTAGAGGCGGAAGCCCCCTCTTCCTAGCGCAATGCACTTTCGACGGTTGCACCAATCAGACTTTAGTGCATGGCCCGTTACTTGGCGAAGGAGGGAGGGAGTTGGTGTCTGCATCTTGCCTTCGGCCTGTGCCAGGTCTTCGATGATCTCGCTGAGCGTGGAGGCGTGAGAGGCCTGGTGTACAGTTTCCCTGCAAATAGGAGGGTGACCGACGGGGCTCGAACCCGCGACCTTCGGGACCACAACCCGATGCCACTATAGCCGACGAGGGTGCGAACATGGGTCTCGGGGACTTTGGGAAGATCTTAGCAAAGGCTGATTGCAGTGGGAGTGCAGTACGCCCCTGGCCTTTCGCGCGGTGCTCGCTAGGCCAGAGAGTGCACAGTCAGAGGTCCCGATGCGGTGGCGCTGTCGCTCTAGCCCGGAGGGTAGGCCGCCGAGAGCTACGGGCGCCCAGGAGAGCGTATAAGGATAACTTTAGCCGCCCCGCTCGGTACTCTCTTGTATTGTCTGCCGGGCGTATGTTAGCCCTTGGGTGTTGTCGCCGTACCTCGCCGGGCCGACTGAGATCGGGGTCCTTACCTTACTCCCTAAGGGCTCCGGCCCGCCTTCTTGGCCCTATTTTCACCGAGTAGCCGAGAAAGCTAGTCTTCTCGGAACCCTAGGCTTCCGGTGCTTCCCTGTTGCTCGGAAAGTCGTTACCTAGTGTGTGCCCTCAGTGCCCATTGCCTTGAAGTCGAAATCAACGCTGAGGATAAGCGCCCCGTCCAGGGCGTCAGCGATGCCCCAGGCCCGGACTCAGACCACCGTGTTTTGGCCCTGAAGCAGCAGCTGGATGCCAAGTACGAGGACCCGCACGTCGAGAAAGCGCCTCAAGTTGAGACGATTACCCATGCTTCGACCACAGCGCCTCCTCCTTTTCTGTGGACCGGCCTTAGCCCTTACCCTCTATTAACGTAGGTGCCGACAAGGTGAATGCTCGGAAACTGGGGAGGGGATGAGGGCATGAAAGCTCAAGTGAAAGTACCAGCCCTCATACTGGCGAGAAGAGAGACATATCGCTAGACTAGTCGCGAGCATTTCTATCATGTTGTTGTGCTACAGCTAACAGAGGTGAGGATGCCCGAACAACCAGAGTGGGGATGCAGAAAAACTCCCAGCCCTACCTTCGGCATCCGTATGCCAAGCTAGGCCATCTTGTGAGAATATGCGCCCACAAGATTTAGGAATTGGTAGGCTCTTCGAGAGAATCCAGGACGCGGTCATCGTCGCGAGCGCAAGAACCCAGCGGATAGTCCTCTGGAATCCTGCGGCCACGAACATCTTCGGATACTCAGCTTCCGAGGCGCACCAGCTGAGTGTCGAGGACTTGGTTCCTGAGCACCTCAAGGACCAGCATCGGACAGGCATTGCCCACTACGCGGAGACGGGACACGGGCCTTACATCGACTCGCATAGGCCAATCGAGTTGCCTGCCCTAACGAAGGGCGCTAAGGAGATCTATGTCGAGCTATCACTCGGTTCTATTGAGCTGGAGGGCGGGATCGATAGTAACGAGCGCTTCGTGCTCGGTATCGTCCGCGACATCACCTACCGCAAGCGGATGGAAGAAGAGGTCAGGCGGCTCAACGAGGACCTCGAAAAACGGGTTGCAGAGCGTACCGAGCAACTGAAGACTGCCATGGCGAAGCAGCAGGAGGAAGCCCAGGAACGACAGCGCATCGAACAGGAACTGCGGGTTGCTCGTCTGATCCAGCAGACCCTCCTGCCGAAATCGGTGCCCGAGCTCGAAGGTTATCAGATCACGGCCTACTACCAACCGGCCCGCGAAGTGGGCGGTGACTTCTACGACTCCCTCGAACTACCGGACGGCCGCCTGGGCCTTGTCGTCGGGGACGTTAGCGGCAAGGGTGTGCCGGCTGCCATCGTGATGGCGGCCACTCGCACGATGCTGCGCGCCGCCTATCGTCTGGGCTCTCCGGGAGAGATACTGGAACAGGCCAACAACATTCTTTGCCCGGAAATTCCCCCCAACATGTTCGTTACCTGCCTGATCGCCCTCCTGGATACCAGGACTGGTCGGCTGCATTACTCCAATGCCGGACACGACCTGCCTTACCTGCGGCACGCCGACGGTGCTAGCGAACTCCGAGCTACCGGCGTGCCTCTGGGCCTGATGCCCAGCATGAGCTACGAGCAGAAGGAAATCACGCTGGAGCCTGGAGACAGCGTCCTCCTCTACAGCGATGGTCTAGTCGAGGCTCACGACCCGCGGCGTGAGATGTTCGGCTTCCCCAGGCTACAGGAGCTCGTCGGCACTCACCACTCTGGCGGCTCTTCGCTGATCGGCTTCCTGCTCTCCGAGCTCACCCGCTTCACCGGCGAGGACTGGGAGCAGGAGGATGACATCACCCTGGTGACCCTGGAGAGATCGGAGGAACTGTGACGGCACCCAGACCGTCCGGAAAAGCAAAGCAGGACGACGCGCGGCGGGCCCTGGTGGAGCTGAGTGTGCCGAGCGAGCCGGGCAACGAGCGCCTGACGATGGAACGGGTCGCCGAGGCGGTGAAGGAACTGGGTCTGCCAGCGCAGCGCCTGGAGAGACTTAAGACCGCCGTAGCCGAGGCGACGATGAACGCCATGGAACACGGCAATAGGTACCGGCCCGAGGTCCCGGTCAAGATCCAGGTGCTCGCTTCGGACGTGGACCTGTTGGTGCGCATCACCGACCAAGGCGGAAGCCCGGTCCCACTCCCCGACAAGGAGGTGCCAGACCTGGAAGCTAAGCTCGAAGGGTTGCAGTCGCCGCGCGGCTGGGGTCTGTTACTGATCAAAAACATGGTCGACGAGATGCACATAACCAGCGACGCAGTCCACCACACCATCGAGCTGGTCATGCACCTGGAAGGAAAAGACGATGCCGCCGGCTAACCAACTTGAGGCAAGCGTGCGCCAGGAGCCGGGTGGCGCCGTTCTCGACCTCCGCGGCGAGATCAACGGCTTCGCCCAAGAAGCTCTGGTCGCCGCCTACACGGAGGCAGAGGTCCAAGACCCAGAGGCCATCCTCCTCAACTTCGAGGGGGTGGACTACATCAACTCGACTGGGATCGCTCTGATCGTGGGGCTGCTCGCCAGGGCGCGCACCTCCAAGCGCCGCCTCCTAGCCTACGGCCTGAGCGACCATTACATCGAGATCTTCAACATCACCCGGCTCTCGGACTTCATGAGTGCCTACCCGGACGAACAGAGCGCCCTGAGTGAGGCGTCCGCATCCTGATGGATCGCAAGGAAAGGACGACGACACCCTGCCCGGCTCGCTGCAATCTTTGCGGGGCAAGAACGAGGAGAATACCTGGAAAGGAGGGCGGATATGGCCCAGGCACAGGTAAAGATGGACGTGCGCAAAGTGAGCGACAAGGTGAGCGTCATAGACGTCGAGGGCGAGCTAACCGCGTTCGCCGAGGGTGTCTTGATGGACGCCTACAACCAGGCCAGCGACGGAAGGGTCCGCGCTATCATCCTGAACTTCGAGGGCCTCGAGTACATGAACAGTAGCGGCATCGGCCTTCTGGTCACGCTACTCATCCGCATAAACCGCGAGAGGCAGAAGCTTCTGACCTACGGCTTAAGCGAACACTACCGAAACATCTTCCAGATCACATGCCTGGACGATGCCATCGGCATCTACGACTCCGAGGAGGAAGCGGTCCGGGCGGCAGACACCATGTGAGGACGCCGACTCCCGGTAAGGAGGAGCCTACCACGGCCGAGCAAACACCGAAACCGGAAGTGCACGAGCAAAAAGAGCCTCGCGACGCCGCCAACTGGGCGAAGTGGGTCGAGAAGCTGGAGGTCTCCGACGTACCGGAGGGGGCCGCAAACCTGAACGTGCAGGGACGGCACGAGGTCGGTGCGCTGCAGGGCTTCGGGAAGCTCTGGCAGAAGACCTACCGGGTGCGCCTGACCGGAGTGGATGTAATGCCGGAAGAGGTCGTGAAGGTCTGGAAGGATCACTTCCCCGAGTTCCAGCCCTCCAACAGCCGGTTCTACCCCTCTATGGCGGGCGTCGCGCCTGGAGAAGTGCTGTTCATCAGCGCCTCCGTAGGGGGCATGCCGGTGTACACGGGTGTCCGCGTGATCTACGCCGACGACGAGTCCTTCACGGTTATGACGCCCGAAGGCCATCCCGAGTCCGGCTGGAACACCTTCAGCGCTTACAGGGATGACGACGGAACGACGATAGCCCAGATCCAATCGCTCGCGCGCGCCAACGACCCTATCTACGAGATCGGCTTCCGCATTGTCGGCTCTACGACGCAAGAGCGGATCTGGACCCACGTCCTCAAGTCGCTCGCCGCACATTTAGGTGTGAGCGAACCGGTAAGCCTGGAGAAGGTCTGTGTGGATCCGAGGTTACAGTGGTCACAAGTGAAGAACGTCTGGCAAAACGCGGGTGCCCGATCCATGCTCTACACGATGGTTGGCCTGGGGCGTCGTATGCGCAACCTGATACGGCCCCGGACTTCCCGATGACCAGCGACGATCATATGGCATTCCGGGATCGGCGACCGAAGGCGTGACCGAACGCGGCGCGTACAACGCGGTAGTCGTAGGCGCGGGACCAAACGGACTCGCCGCCGCTGTGGAACTGGCGCGGGCCGCTCGGTGGCCGTGCTGGAGGCGGAGGACACAATCGGCGGCGGTGCCCGCTCGGCTGATAATACGCAGCCCGGGTTCGACTACTTCCTGGCATCGGCCGTACACCTATTGGGGCACGCATCTGCGTTCCGGTGTGGGCCGGTAGCCCATACATCCTTCTCACGTCTCGTGTGGCTGAGCCTGCCGCATGACCGGAAGATGCACTCAAAACTCGGCGAAAGCGAGGTAGAAGATGTTTGAGGTGGTCGTAATCGGAGGCGGACCGGCCGGGGTGACGGCGGCTTTGCGCGCACGCGAACTGGGCGCAGAAGTGGCGCTGGTCGAGCGCGGTAACCTGGGCGGAGTGTGCACCAACGACGGATGCGTCCCGACCCGGGTGCTCGCTAGGGCTGCGCGCCTGAGGCGCGACACGGAGCAATTTGCCCAATTCGGGCTTGAGGGCGAACCGCCCAAGGTGGATTTCGTCCAGCTGCTGAACCGGACGCAGCACGTCGTGTACGCGGTCCACCAAAAGAAGCAGCTGCGGGGTCAGCTCGAAGCCGCGGACGTACACGTTTTCGACTGGGCCAGCGACGCCCGCTTCCTCGACGGGCACACGCTCGCCCTCGGCGACGGAAGAAGCGTACAAAGCGAGAAGTTTATCCTCTGCGTGGGTGGCCACGCGCGTAGGATCCCCTTCCCGGGTAGTGAGCACGCTCTGACCCACAGCGACGTCTGGGCGATGAAGGGGCTGCCCCAGTCGGTCGCCGTGGTTGGCGGTGCCGCGACGGGATGCCAACTGGCCTCGGTCTTCGCGGCATTCGGCTCGCAGGTGTGGCTGCTGGATGTCGCGCCGCGCATCCTGGCAGCCGAAGATGAGGCGGTATCGGACGGGATGGCCGAGGCGTTCGGGCGCCGGGGGATCGAGATCGTCACTGGTATCGGGGGGGTCGGGCGGATCGAGAAAGAGAACGGGCACCTCCGGCTCTTCTACGCCAAGAACGGCGAGGAGCGCACGCTCGCTGCGGAAACTGTCGTGCTCGCGGTTGGTTGGCCCGGGAACGTGGAGGGGTTAAACCTAGAGGCCGTAGGCGTGGAGACCAGACGCGGAGGCTACGTGCTCGTGGACGACGCCCTGAGGACTAGTGCTGCGCACATCTTCGCAGCAGGAGACATAACGGGGCGCATGATGCTGGTGCAGAGCGCCACCTACGAGGGCAACCTCGCCGCCGAACAAGCCGTACTGGGTGGAGAGCATAGTTACCAGCACACAATAGTGCCGCACGGAGGCTTCACTGACCCCGAGTACGCCAGCGTGGGCCTCACCGAAAGCCAGGCTCGCAGCGAGGGGTGTGACTGCGCCGTGGTGGTGCTTCCTTACGCGGAGCTGGATCGCGGCGCTATCGACGGGCACACGGAGGGTTTCTGCAAGCTGGTCGTGGACCGACCGTCGCGCGGCATCCTAGGGGCGCAGATCGTGGGCGAGCAGGCCGTCGAGGTAGTCCAGATCGCGGCGACTGCCATGCGGGCCGGGATGCCCGTGGAACAGTTAGCGAATGTAGAGTTCGCCTACCCGACCTTCACAGCCATAATGGGCCTGGCAGCTCGCCGGATCCTCCGCGAACTGGGCCTGGTAGCCACCTCGCCGCGGTGGGGCATACCCGAACGGACGTTCGGGGCGGAGTGGGAGCACAGCAATGAGCGGGGGAGGAC
>JALZFJ010000237.1 GCA_030867425.1 Actinomycetota bacterium
CCCCGCGTATGGGTCTACGTAGGTCTTGAAGACGTAGGCGGCGAAGGGGCCGTCCGGGTCGCAGGGAACCTCCTCGCCCTCTTCGGTGATCCAGCGGGAACGATCCACCGGGCTCGGGGCGCTGCCGACGATAACGTCCAGCACGCGGTCGACCCCGAGCATTCTCTCGGCGCTCGCCGCCAGGGTCGGGATGATGACCCCGTCCGTGATCCCGCGCTTCAAGCCCTCGAAGGCCTCCTCGGTCGAGATCTCTTCTCCTTCGAGGTATTTCTCAAGAAGCGTGTCGTCGCTCTCGGCGATGGCTTCGAAGAGCTGGACTTTAGCCTCCTCGACCTCGTCCTCCATCCCTTCCGGGACCTCCGGAGTCTGTTGCCCGTCCACGAAGGCTATCCCGCTCAAGAGCCCGTAGACGCCCTTGAAGTCGCCCTCCTTGCCTATGGGAAGGTTCAGCGGCACGACCGCCTGGCCAAACCTCTCGCGTAGTTGCTCGATCACCGACGCGAAGTCCGTGCGCTCGCGATCGAGGTGGTTCACCGCGACGATGTGTGGGATGCCTTCCTTCTCTCCGCGCCGCCAGACCCGCTCGGTGACGACCTGGATCGGGTCCTGGGCGTGCACCACGAGGACGGCGCAGTCCGCCACCCTTTGGGCGACGAAGGCATCGGCGATGAAGCCGCCGTCGCCGGGGGTGTCGAGGACGTTAACCTGACGTCCCTTCCACTCGAGGTGGGCGACGCCCATCCCGAGCGTCATCCCGCGGTCGACCTCTTCTTCGGCGAAGTCGAGGACGTTGCCTACTGCCCCCTTTCTCCCCGACGCAAGCCCCAGCATCGCCTCCCCAAGCGTGGTCTTGCCACTCCCTCGGTGACCAATCAGACAAACATTACGGATCATCTCCGGTTCCACGGCCATGATCTCCTCCTTCCTGACGTTTCGTTCCCGCCGTTCCCTCACTACGGCCGGGTGATTAGCTTAACGCAGGAAGGAGCTTCGCGCAGCCCATTCTGCCAACCCCTTTGCGCCGACACAGATACTCTGCATACCACCTCCGGAAGTGGTGCCAGAGCACCTCTAGAGATGGCGCCGTCGAGGCGCGTTTTTGTCGCCACCATGTACTATGGAGGAACGTAACGAGCGCCAAGAGATCCAGGCCTTTCAAGCAAGACACGGTTGGAGCAGCGGTGCGGAGGGTCCTGCCCACGGTTGGCCTTGTGCTGGCCGGTCTTCTGACACATCTCATCTCCCACGAAGAAGTCTAACCAACTGGACTACGGCCTTTCGCTGGTCGCCTTCTCGCACACGGTGGGCTGTGCCGGCCATCTAGCGGCTCGCATCTCCCGCCACTCCGGGGCTCTCTCTCCGACTGTAGCATTCCTACAGAGGGGTTGCCGGCAACCACAGCATTGGGCGACACAGTTTCGTACGAAGCTGACTGTCCTGTGCTGGTCGCGCTGCTTCTTGGTCCTTTCGTCGTGCTTCTCGCCGGGTTCGGAAGCTGGGTCTAGCTCTCGCACTGCGGGACGCACTGCGGTAACCTATCCCCAACCACTCTTACCAGCCCACCGCGGATGATCGTGGATAGGGTCCAGGGTCGTTGTGATTACATCCAACTTTTTGCGAAGCAATGGACTAAAAGGGAGACGCCCCCGGCAGGTGCCGGGGGTGCCTTTGCTAAAGGTTGATTGTTGAAAGCTAACCGCTCTAGACCAGCAGCATCATCGGGTTCTCGAGCAGGCGCTGGACCTCAGCCATGTAAAGGGCCCCGTCGGCGCCGTTGGCGATGCGGTGGTCGGCCGAGAGGGTTAACTTCATCATGCTCGCGGGGACTAGCTCGCCGTCTTCGTCGTAGGTCGGGCGCTGGACGATGCTGCTCACGGCGACGATGGCTGCCTGGGGCGGGTTGATGATGGCGGTGAAGCTCTCGACGCCGAACATGCCCATGTTGGAGACGGTTATGGTGCCGCCCTGATACTCGTCGGGCTGCAGGCCCCCCTCACGGGCGCGCTTGGCCAGGTCCTTCGACTCGCTAGAGATGGCGGAGAGACCCTTGTTGGCAGCGTCCCGGATGACGGGGGTTATGAGACCATCCTCCAGGGCCACGGCCATCGCCATGTCGACTTGCTGGTGCAACTCTATGCCCTCGCCGGTGTAGAGGGAGTTGAGCTTCGGGAAGTTCTTCAAGGCTGATGCGCAGGCTTTCATGACGAAGTCGTTTACGGAGAGCTTTATCTCCTCTTCTTCGAGCCTCTCGTTTAGCTGCTTGCGCAGGGCCAAAGTCTCGTCCATTCGGACCTCGACGGTGGCGTAGAAGTGCGGAGCCTGCTGCTTGGCCTGCGTCATTCGCTCGCCGATAACCTGCTGCATCCGGCTCGGCTGGACCAGTTCGGTGCCCGGGGCCCCGGTTGGCTCTGGCAGGTGCGGGGGCTGGAAGACCTCCTGCGTGGCCTCCTGTGGCTGCTCCTCGGCGGGCGCCTCCGCCGACGCCTCGGCCTGGCCGTCGGCCATCTGGGCCTCGCCCCTCTCCATAGCTGCTCGCACGTCGCGCTCTACGATGCGCCCCTGCGGGCCGGAGCCTTCTATCTGCGAGAGATCGAGATTATTCTCGCGCGCCAACCTACGGACTATCGGGGAAGCGCGGACCTGGCCGTCCGCCCGGGCCGGCGCCCCGTCGCCGGAGGGTTCGCCCCCCGTCTCGGGCTGCCGGGGCTCGGCCTCGCGGGCCTCCTCCTCTTCCGCCGTTGCGGTCTGCGCCTGGGGAGCTTCGTCACTCCCTTCTTCTGCATGGGCTTCGGCCTCGCCGCTACCGTCGCGCTCGGGAACCTCCTCCCCCTCGCCCTGGATGAAGGCGATCGACTCGCCCACGGGGACGTCCTGGCCTTCTTGGGCGGTGATCTGGGCGAGCGTGCCCGAGTCTTCGGCCTCGAGCTCCATGGTGACCTTGTCGGTCTCTATCTCCGCGATCGAATCTCCCTCGGAGATCTCGTCCCCCTCGCTCACGAGCCACTTGAGGAGGGTGCCCTCCTCCATCGCGTCGCCCATCTTGGGCATGATCACTTCCGGCAACTTACTTCTCCTCCTTGTACAAAACCCGACGGGCCGCGTTCGCTACCTGCTCCTCGCTCGGGAAGGCCGCGAGCTCGAGGTTCCTCGCGTAGGGCGCCGGAACTTCGGCCCCGCTCACCCTCTCCACCGGCGCGTCGAGGTAGTCAAAAGCCCTGTCCTGTATGATCGCCGCGACCTCGCTGGCGACCCCGAACCACCGCCACTGCTCCTGAACCGCGACGGCCCTATGCGTCTTCTTTACCGACTCGACGAGCCTCTCCTCGTCGAACGGTCGTAATGATCGGAGATCTATGACCTCCGCCTTTACTTCGTCCTCTTCTTCGAGCTTATCAGCGACCCTGAGGCAGAGGTTGACCTGCCGACCGTAGGAGATCAGGGTCACGTCGTCGCCCTCGCGGGCCACGCGGGCCTCGCCGAACGGCACGGTCTCGTCGCCGTCCGGGACCTCGCCCTTCGTGCCGTAGAGGGCGCCGGACTCCAGGAAGATCACGGGGTTCGGGTCCCGTATCGCCGTGAGCATCATACCCTTGACGTCGTGGGGGGTGACGGGAGCGACTACCTTGAGGCCGGGGAAGTGGCCGTAGTAGTTCTCCAAGGAGTGCGTGTGCTGGGAAGAGAGCTGGACACCGCCGCCGTTGGGACCGCGAATGACGAGCGGCACCTCGACCTGTCCACCTGAGAAGTAGCGTACCTTGGCGGCGTTTTGAAAGATCTGGTCGGCGGCGAGGAAAGAGAAGTTCCAAGTCATCATCTCGATCACGGGTTTTAGGCCCATCATCGCCATGCCGACCGCGGCCCCGGTGAAGCCGTTCTCGGAGATGGGGGTATCTATCACCCTCTTTGGGCCGAACGTGTCGAGGAGGCCGTCGGTGATGAGGTGGGTGCCACCGTAGACGCCAATGTCCTCGCCCATGAGGACAACGTCCTCGTCGCGCTCCATCTCCTCGCCCATGGCCGCCTTGAGGGCCTCGCGGTAGGTCATCTCGGGCATGGACTACTCCTCACCCATATACTCGTCGCCGCCGGCGTAGACGTCGGTGTAGAGCTCCTCGATGGGCGGCTCCTCGCTCTCGTCAGCGAAGCTTACGGCCTCGTCTATGGTCTCCTTCATTTCGTCCTTTATCTCCTCGAGCTTGTCCTCGTCGAGTTCTCCCCTCTCGAGGAGCTTATGCTCGAGCATGCCTATGGGGTCGCGCTCGCGCCACTTTTTGACCTCGTCCTTGGTGCGATACTTCTCGAAGAAGTCTGCCGCCCCATGCGGCGCTGTCCGGTACGTCAGCGCCTCGACCGCGTAGGGCCTTCCGGTCTCGCGGACCTGCTCTACCGTCCGGCGGGCGCACTCGAGGACGGCTTCGAGGTCCATGCCGTCCACCTTCTCGTGCTCGATGCCGTAGGCGTCGAACTTGGCGGCCAAGTCCGTCATGGCGGTGGAGCGCGCCACGCTCGTGCCCATGCCGTACTGGTTGTTCTCGATGATGAAGAGGCACGGGTTCAATCCCTCTTTACCCCAGAGCCCCGAGAGGTTGGCCGCCTCGTGGAAGACGCCCTCGTTGATAGCGCCGTCGCCCATGAACAGTTGGCAGATCCGGTCGGTCTCCTTGTAACGCATGGCGTAAGCCACGCCCACCCCCAAGGGTATGTGCCCACCGACTATGCCGTACCCCCCGTACATACCGCGTTCGACGTCGAAGAGGTGCATCGAACCACCCTTGCCCTTGACGATGCCGGTCTTCTTGCCGTAGAGCTCGGCCATGACGTTTTTAGGGTCGGAGCCCAATAGGAGGGCGTGCGCGTGATCGCGGTAGGCGGTTATGACCACGTCGTCCTCTTCGTAGGCGTCGAGGAAGCCGGTCGCGACCGCCTCCTGGCCTATGTAGACGTGGAGGTAGCCCCCGATCTTGCCTTGCCTGAAGCCCCTTTGAGTGGCCTCTTCGAAGGTCCGGATCAGGACCATCTTCTTGTAGAGGTCTACGAGGTGCTCACCGTCTACGGCTACTGCTCCCTTCTCGCGAGGCTGCTCTTGGGTCTCTACGCTCCCATCCTCCATGCGCTCGTCACTCTGTGCCGGCATTGCCGCCTCCTTCTCTCCCAGAGACACGTTTCGCACAAGAATACCACGCGCCACCACCCCGCTAAACGCTCGCGGACTAGCCCGTCAGGGCTTTGAGACCGGCGCGGGCGGCCTTGAGAGCGCGGGTGCGGTGAGAATCGTCGTGCTTTCGGGGGCCGAGCTCGGCGTAGGTCTGCGTGTCCCCTTCGGGGACGAAGATCGGGTCCCACCCAAACCCACCGGAGCCTTTGGGCTCGTGCGCGATGCTCCCCTCTACCTCTCCAACGAACACGCGCACGGAGCCGTCGGCAGCGGCGAGCGCGACGGCGCAGACAGCCCGGGCCGAGCGATCCCCGTAGGGGGAGAGCATCTTGAGGAGGCCCTCGTTCCCGACGCTTTGCAAGAACCACTTTGTAAAAGCCCCCGGCAGGCCGTTCCAGGCCCCTAAGACAAGCCCGGAGTCCTCGACGAGGATAGGGGATTCCGGGGTGTCGAGGACCTCGCGGGCAGCGGCGGCCTTGGCCGCGGCAACCTGCGCCACGTCGAGAGCCTGGAGCTCGGAGAGGTCGAGGGCGACGTTCATCAGCTCTACCCCCAGTATCTCGGCGGCTTCCAGGGCCTTGTCATGGTTGGAGGTGACGAATAAGGCTTCCACGCCACGGAGTCTACAATCCGCGCACCCTTTGTGGTAGAGTCGCCCGTATGCGCGAGTTCAAGGTCCAAAACCTCGATAGGCTCGAGGTAACAGACGGCGAGGTTCGCATCCTCGCCAACTCTGGCGACCTCGCGCTCGTCTTCCCGCGTGCCATCTGGGAGGGCATGCTCGCGGAGGCCTCTTCTCCCTCGGGGCCCACGTCCGAAGAGCTCGAAGAGCTCGCGACCCTGAAACGCCGACTAAAAGAGCACGCCAGGGAGAACTACTTCGCCACCGTGCTCGAGGAGGTGCCGTACGGCGGCGAGGACTCGGACCAGCAGTTCGACCTCGTGCTCAGACCGAATGGGATGTTCGCGATGACGACCGGTTACCTCTTTTCGCCGGTGGTCTCGTCGAAGCGTGTAGCCTCGTTCGGGACGCAACTGGACGAGGACGATTTCGTCGAGCAAGCGTACCTCGTCGGGGCAGTGGCAGAGGAGCGTGCCCTCTTTGCGGGGGACGAGGGGTTGAAGGTGCTCTCGATCCGGGGGAGGCGGTGCAGCTCGAGCCGCTTCGAACTCGCGCCCGAGCTCTGGCAGGTCCTCTCCGAAAAGCTCGGCTGGAGAGACGTGGAACCCGTGGCGCCTACTACGGGCGCCTGAGACCGAAGAGAGGGATGATCCTTAGGTGCCGCTCGTAGATCTCGACCGCTTCGACTTCCTGTACGCCAACCGGGTCAAGGGGATGAAGAGCGCAGCGACCCGCGAACTGATGGCTACCCTCTCGAGGCCAGGCATCATCTCTTTAGCCGGCGGTTTCCCCGACACCCGGGCGTTCGGCGAGGAGGCTTTTCGTGAGATCTCGCACAACATTGCCGCCGACTCGGCCCAGGCTCTGCAGTACGGCCCGACCGCGGGGCTCGAAGGGATCAAAGACGTCATCGTGGACGTCATGGAAACCGAGGGCACCCAAGCGCACCAGGAGGACATCTTCATAACCACCGGCGCCCAACAGGGCCTCGATCTCGTCGGCAAAGTCTTTTTGGACGAGGGTGACGCCGTGCTTTGCGAGGGGCCGACGTACGTCGGGGCCTTAAACGCTTTCGCATCGTATCGGCCTAGGATCATACACGTGCCGATAGATCGCGCAGGCATGATCCCGGTTGCCGCTCAGGAGGCATTGAAGAAGGCTCACAAGCAGGGCATCCATGTGAAGTTCGTCTACACCGTCCCCAACTTCCAGAACCCCGCTGGGGTGACGATGGTCGCCGATAGGCGCAGGGAGCTGCTGGAGATGGCGCGCGAGTTCGATCTGGTGATCGTCGAGGACAACCCCTACGGGATGCTCCGCTTCGAGGGCGAGCCGCTCCCGTCGCTGGCGGCGCTGGAGCAGGAGGAAGGAGACCTCGACAGGGTCGTTTACCTGGGGACGTTCTCCAAGATCTTCGCCCCAGGCGTCAGGCTCGGGTGGGTCCATGCGCAACCCGGTATACTGCACAAGATCAACGTCGGCAAGCAGGGCGCCGACCTCTGCTCCTCGAACCTCTCGCAGATGATGATCTCATCCTACTTCCAGAACGCGGACTGGCGTGCCTACGTGAAACGCCTGACCGTCATGTACAAGGAGCGCCGCGACGCGATGCTCGACGCGCTGGCCGAGTTCATGCCAAGGGAGGTCCACTGGACCCACCCCGAGGGCGGTCTCTTCGTGTGGGCGACCCTACCCTCGTACCTGGACGCGACGGCGATGCTTCCCCGCGCCATAGCGAGGAACGTCGCCTACGTGCCGGGCGAAGGCTTCTATGGAGGAA
>JALZFJ010000288.1 GCA_030867425.1 Actinomycetota bacterium
GAACTCCTTGCGCGTCTCGAAGTCCCTAACGTCCACGTACTCCACCGGCACGCCCGCTCGCCGCGCCCGCTCGAACGCAAACGCCCCTTCCTTATCCCCGGCCACCACCACGAGCTCCCGCGGGTAAGCCTCGAGGAGCGCCTGCAGGTTTGTCCCCGACCCCGAGGCGAGCACCGCGAACCGCGATCCTTCCGGGAGTCTACGAGGCAAACTCCACCCCATCGCCCGCCACAACCTCCCCTATGCGCCGCGCGTCGCATCCAGCGTCCTGCACCACCGCGAGAGCTTTCTCCGCCTCGCCTTCGGGCACCACGGCACAGAAACCCACCCCGATGTTGAAGACCCGGCGCATCTCATCCTCCGCGACGCCTCCCAGCGAGCGTATAATTCCGAAGACCGCCGGCTCCTCCCAAAGATCGGTGTAAAGGCGTGCGCCCAACCCACCTAAAGCCCGCGGCAGGTTGCCGGGGAGACCGCCGCCGGTGATGTGGGCCAACCCGCGCACCTCGACCGCCTCCCTGAGGGCGAGAGTCTCGTGTACGTAGGCCCGGTGCGGCTCCAGGTACATCTCCCCGATCGTGCGGTCTAAGCCCTCTGGCGTCTCTTCGTAGGCGACGCCCGCGTCTTCGAGCACCTTGCGGGCGAGCGTGTAGCCGTTTGTGTGCAGCCCGCTGGATAGCAGCCCGATCACGGCGTCCCCGACCTCCACCCCCTCCCCAGTGACGACCTCCCCCCTCTCGCAAGCACCCACACACGCCCCGACCACGTCGAAGTCTCCTTCGCCGTACAGCCCCGGCATCTCTGCCGTCTCGCCGCCGACGAGCGCGATGCCAAGGGCGCGGCAAGCCTCCGCCGCGCCCCGGACGACCTTGGCTACGCTTCCGGGCTTGAGCCTGCCGCTACCGAGATAATCGAGGAAGAGCAGCGGCCTGGCGCCGGTGGCGAGGACGTCGTTCGCGCAGTGGTTAACGATGTCTACGCCTATCGAGTCGTAGGAAGCCAAAGCCTTCGCCACGAGGACCTTGGTGCCGACGCCGTCTATCGAGGAGGCGAGGACCGGCTCGGTGTAGTCGGAGAGGGCGTACAGGCCGGCGAAACCGTTCGGGTACGAGAGCACTCGTGGGCCGTGCGTGTCCTCCACGGCGGCGCGCATCATCCTCGCGGCCCTATCTCCTCTCTCGATGGAGACGCCCGCGGCCTCGTAGGAAGAGCACCCTTCGGACACGCCTACTTCCTCCCCGCCACCGAGTTCTCCAGAGCGAACTTCGCCGCGGTGCCGTAGATGGGGTAGTCGCCGTCGAAGCAGGCCCTGCACAGCCGTCCCTTGGGCTGTTCGGTGGCGGCCACCATGCCGTCCACGGAGAGGTAGGCTAGAGAGGACGCCCCTATCTGCAACCGGATCTCCTCGACCGTGTGGTTGGCGCCGACGAGGTTCTTCTTGCTGTCCATGTCTATCCCGTAGTAGCACGGGCCCGTGACCGGCGGCGAGGAGACGCGGAAGTGGACCTCCGAAGCGCCGGCCTCAAAGAGGAGCTTCACGAGCTTGCGGGCCGTGTTCCCGCGAACGATGGAGTCGTCTATAACCACGAGCCTTTTGCCGTCTATTACCGACGGCAAAGGGTTCAGCTTCAAGCGCAGCCCAAGCTGGCGCATACCGTCAGTCGGCTCGATGAACGTTCGGCCCACGTAGCGGTTTTTTATGAGACCCTCCGCATAAGGAATGCCGCTCGCCTTTGAGTACCCGACCGCCGCCATGATCCCTGAGTCCGGCACCGGGATGATGACCTCGGCCTCAGCGGGCGCTTCTTCTGCTAGGATCTCGCCCATCCGTTGTCTCGCGTCCGCGACCTCCCGCCCGTCGAAGCGCGAGTCGGGGCGGGCGAAGTAGACGTACTCGAAGACGCAAAGGGCACGCCTCGGGCTCTCCCCGCGGTAGCTCTTCAAGCCTTCGTCGTCTATGACCACGACCTCACCGGGCTCTATCTCCCTCAAGAACCCGGCGCCGATGATGTCCAGGCCGCAGGTTTCGCTGGAGACCGTGTAGCCGCCCTCGATCTCACCGATGCAAAGGGGTCTGAAGCCGTGCGGGTCACGGAAGGCGACGAGCTTGTCCCGGAAGACCATGGCCACAGAGTACGCCCCAGAGAGCCGCCGCATGGCCCCCAAGACTGCCTCCTCGACCGAAAGCCCCTTCTCCAACTCCCCGACGGCGCACGCGGCGATCGCAGCCGTGTCCGAGGTGGATTCGAACTCGAAGCCCTCCCCTTCGAGCTCACGCCTCAAGGCGGCGGCATTGACTAAGTTGCCGTTGTGGGCGACAGCGACGTTCACTTCCCCCCGGCCGTGAAACTCGGGCTGGGCGTTCTCCCATGAAGCCGAACCCGTAGTCGAGTAGCGCACGTGCCCCAAGGCAATGTGACCTGGCTCGAGCGTAGCGAGTTTGCGCTCGTCGAAGACCTGCGAAACCAACCCCATCTCGCGCAGCGCCAGGGTGCTCTCCCCGTCGGAGATGGCGATGCCGGCGGACTCCTGCCCCCGGTGTTGCAGCGCGTAGAGCCCGAAGTATGTCCGTTGGGCGAGCTCGCCTTCGAGCGCTCGGGAGTACAACCCGAACACTCCGCAGGCCTCCTTCGGCTTTCCCGATTCACCCATGCTCCTGGTCAAAAGGCACTCTCCAGTCCTACAGACTATTGCATATGGCGCTCAGATCTGCTCCAGCTCCGTCGCGGGCAGTTCGCCTCGAACGTTGCCCGTGTTGAGGGTTAATGCGAGCTCGAACAGCATCACCTGCGCTTTCTCTTCGGCAACGGGCCGGTGCTCGACCCCACGCGAAATGCCGATAAACTCGCCTTCTTCGGCTGACACGTCTCGATCCCGAACTCCATGCGAAACCGTCCCCTTACGACGAAAAAATAGTTCGTCCTCCTCATCGTGATGCGAGACGAGCTCTCCGAGAAGCTTGGCCAACTTGACGCGTTGACCGTTCAACTCACCCACGATCCGGAGATCCCAGTAGTCATCGAACAGCGCAAATTTGCGCTCGACGTTTACTTTGTCTACGCGTATCTTGCCTCCTCCGGTTTGACCACGAGGTCGTTGAGTAGGAGACGGCCGGAGGAACACTATCCAAGGTGACCTCCTTCCGGGACATGACGCTCGAAGAGGTCTTGTTCATAAGCTTCCCTAAGCTCGTCGAGCCGCGCCTCGATCAAGCCCCCAACCTTCAACCTCTCTCCGCCCGTACGCCCGATCTGGGCATGTGGCACACCACCCAAATGTTCTTCCAACTCCCCGAGTCGTTCCTCGGGGACCGCGAGGAGGATGCATCCCCCCGCCTCCCCGAAGAGAGCCACGTCCTGACGCCCACCCGGCAAGAGCCGCACCTCCGCCCCGATGCCAGCTTCGCTAGAAAGCGCCATCTCGGTTAGCGCGACCGCGAGTCCACCGCCCGAGAGGTCGTGGGCAGTGTCTAAGATTCCCGCGGCGACGGCCCGCCGCACCGCGTCCGAGACCTCTTTCTCGGACGCGAGGTCGGGGGCAGGCGGTGCACCAGCTATTCGCCCGTACACTATCTCCAGGTAGTCCGATCCCCCCAAAACGGGCCGGAAGTTGCCGACGAGCACGACCGCGTCCCCTTCGCGTTTTATACCGGGCGTCGCGTGGCGTCCTACGTCCTGGAAGACTCCCACCATGCCCACAGCGGGCGTTGGGTAGACAGCACCCTTCTCCGTCTCGTTGTACAGGCTTACGTTCCCGCTTACGACCGGGATTCCTAAAGTTTCGCAGGCCTCGGCCATCCCCTCGATACACGACGCGAGCTGGTAGTAGGCGTCGGCCTTCTCCGGGCTGCCGAAGTTCAGGCAGTCGGTGAGCGCGACCGGCTCGGCACCGACGCACGAGAGGTTGCGGTAGGCTTCGGAGACGGCGGCTGCCCCACCACCCTCGGGGTCGAGGTAGCAGTGGCGGCCCCGGCAATCGGTGGTAGCGGCGAAACCCAGAGACGTGCCTTTTATCCTCATCCCGGCGGCGTCGGCGCCGGGGAGGATGACGGTGTCGGTGCCCACCTCATAGTCGTACTGCTCGTACACCGGACGCCGGGAGCAGAGGTTAGTGTGGGCGAGCATGGCGCGTAGGACAGAACTGTAGTCCTCAGGTCTAGGAACCCCTTCGATGTCAAGCTTCCGGGCCCTTTCGAGGTACGCGGGGGGCACGACCTCGCGCTCGTAGAGCGGGGCGTCGGCAAGGTAGCGCGCGGGGACGGTGCCTACGACCTCGCCCTCGTACAGGATCCGGAGATCTCCGTGACCGGTCACGCGGCCCACGACGGCGGCGGCGAGCTCGAACCGTTGGGCGACCCTTAGGACTTCCCCAACCTTCTCGGGCTCAACGATAGCGAGCATGCGCTCCTGGGACTCGGAGATGACGATCTGCCACGGCTCCATGCCCGACTCGCGCAGCGGGACAAAAGCTGCGTCAATCTCGATCCCGACGCCGCCCTTTGCCGCCATCTCGGAGGCCGAAGACGTTATGCCCGCCGCCCCGAGGTCCTGTAACGAGACGAGAAGGTCCCTTTCGAGCATGCTCAAAGAGCACTCGACTAGCATCTTCCCTGCGAACGGGTCCCCGACCTGCACGTTGGGCCGCTTCTCCTCGGCCTCTTCGGTGAGCTCGTCCGAAGCAAAGGTCGCCCCGTGGATGCCGTCCCTGCCCGTCTTCGCCCCGAAGAGGATAACGAGGTTCCCCTCCCCTACCGCACGCGCCCGGACGAGATCCTCGACCCGGACCAGCCCCACGCACATCGCGTTGACCAGCGGGTTGCCGGAGTAAGCGGAGGCGAACTCGACCTCGCCGCCCACGGTAGGGACTCCTATAGCGTTCCCGTACCCCCCGATGCCGCGCACGACCTCCCTAAAGAGGTAACGGTTCCTCTCGTCTCCCAAAGGCCCGAATCGCAGGGAGTCGAGCAGCGCGACGGGCCTCGCCCCCATCGCTAGCACGTCCCGAATGATGCCGCCGATGCCGGTCGCTGCCCCCTCGTAGGGCTCCACCGCCGACGGGTGGTTGTGGCTCTCCATCTTGAACACGAGCGCCCAGCCATCCCCCACCTCGACCACGCCCGCGTTCTCCCCCGGCCCCTGCAAGACCCGCGCCCCCTCGTTCGGAAACCTCCTGAGGAGTGGCCGGGAGTTCTTGTAGCCGCAGTGCTCGCTCCACATCACGGAGAACAATGACAGCTCCAAATAGTTCGGCGCCCGGCCCATGAGCTCCAATATGCGGTTATATTCGAAGTCTGAGAGCCCCAGGGCGGTGTAGGTCTCCTTTATGCTCAAAGGGCGGCCACCGCGATCGAAAGGACAGACTCGAAGACCTTAAGTCCCACGCCGGAGCCCAGGATAGGATCCGAGACGCGCTCCGGGTGGGGCATCAGCCCGACCACGTTGCGCCCCTCGTTGCAAATGCCGGCGATGTCGTTCAGCGAACCGTTTGGGTTATCGAGGTAACGCAACACGACGCGCCTCTCGACTTCGAGCTCTTGCAAGGTACGCTCATCGGCAAAGTAGTTGCCCTCGTTGTGCGCGACGGGGAGCATGATCTCGTCGCCCACCGTAAACAGGGAAGTCCAGGGTGTCTCCCTATTCTCGACGCGTGCGCGGACGCGCGTGCAGACGAAGCGCATATGTGTGTTACGAAGCAAGGCCCCAGGCAGGAGGTGAGCCTCGGTGAGCACCTGCAAGCCGTTGCAGATGCCCAGGACCGGACCTCCCTCTTTGGCGAACGTCTCCAGCGGTCCCATCACCTTGGAGAAGCGGGCGATGGCGCCCGGCCTCAGGTAGTCGCCGTAAGAAAAGCCACCCGGCACGACCACAGCGTCGACGCTTTTTAGATCAGCATCGGCGTGCCAGAGCTCGATCGCTTCGGCGCCCGTGCGCTCGACCGCGTACAGGGCGTCGCGGTCGCAGTTGGAGCCCGGAAAGACGATGATCCCGATCTTCAAGAGATGACCTCCCACTCGTATTCCTCGATCGTGGGGTTCGCCAGGAGGCGCTGGCACATGCCCTCGACCTCGCCCACCGATTCGACCTCCATCTCGACGAGCCGCCCGACGTGGACACTCGAAACGCCCCCGAAGCCCAGAGCGGGGAGTGCGCGACGGACCGCTTCCCCCTGTGGGTCAAGGATACCGCTCTTGGGCCTGACGAGGACGCGAACCTTCAATCTACCGCTCCGCGTCCTTTGATCTCCGTGACGCGCCTGAGCATCTCGGCGTAAGCCTCCTCGACGCCGCCCATGTCGCGCCGGAAGCGGTCCTTGTCGAGCTTCTCGTTGGTCTCCTTGTCCCAGAAGCGGCAGGTGTCGGGGCTGATCTCGTCGGCCAGCATCAAATTCCCCTCAGCGTCCCTCCCTACTTCTATCTTGAAGTCCACGAGCGTGACGCCCCTCTCATCGAAGTAGGGGGCCAGCACCTCGTTGACCTTGAGGCCCAAAGCCTCGCAGAAGTTTAGATCCTCGTCCGTCACCCCGAGCTCCCGGAAGTGGTGCCGGTTGAGCAAGGGGTCGCCCAGGTCGTCGTCCTTGAGGTACAGTTCGACGATTGGCGCTTTCAAAGGCGTCCCCTCCTCATAGCCGATGCGCCTGGCGAGCGAGCCCGCGGCGACGTTGCGGACGACGACCTCGACTGGAAGCATCTCCAGCCTCTTCGTCTTTATGGATTCGTCGTCCGCCCGCTCCACGAAGTGGGTCGGGACACCTTGCGTCTCCAGGTACTCGAAGACGGCCGCGCTCATCGTCGCGTTGGTGCGACCCTTGCCACCTATGGTCCCGCGCTTTTTGCCGTCGAAGGCGGTGGCGTCGTCCTTGTAGCGGTGCAGGAGCACCCCTTCTTCGTCCGTAACGTACACCTTCTTGGCCTTGCCCTCGTACAGAAGCTCCTCAGCCAACCTCCAGCCTCCTCTTTAGTTTCTCCACGCGGTCGAACACCGTTCCCAGGTTCCTCAAAGCGTACGACGGATCGAAGAGGTCATCCAGATCTTCGCCGAGCCTCGTCCGCACCTCGACGTCCGCCTCCAAAAGCTCCCGGAAGCCGCCCTCGCCCTCCCACGTCCGCATCGCTACCCTTTGCACGATCGCATACGCCTCGTCGCGGTCCATCCCGGCCTCGACAAGGGCCAAAAGCACGCGCCCCGAGTATACGATGCCGCCGCCGGAATTCAGGTTCTCGCGCATGCGGTCCTCGTCCACGTGCAGTCCTCCCAAGATGCGCGTCGTGGTGCGGAGCATGTAGTGGGCGATGGTGGTCGAGTCGGGGAGGATCACCCTCTCGGCGGAAGAGTGGGAGATATCCCTCTCCTGCCAGAGGGCGTTGTTCTCTAGAGCTGTGCTCGCGTAGCCCCTGAGGAGGCGTGCCATGCCGCAGAGGCGTTCGGCGAGGATAGGGTTCCTCTTATGCGGCATGGCGGAGGAGCCCTTCTGTCCGCGCCCGAACGGTTCGGCTAGTTCGCGGACCTCGGTGCGCTGGGCGCCCCTGATCTCGACGGCTATCTTCTCCATCGTCGAGCCGAGGATGGCCAGTGTCGAGAGAACCTCGGCGTGGCTGTCGCGTTGCAGGACCTGGGTCGAGGCCGGTGCCGGTTTGAGGCCGAGCTCCTCGCAGGTCATCGCCTCCACCTTCGGGTCCACGTTGGCGTAGGTGCCGACAGCGCCGGAGATCTTGCCGACGGAGGCCACCTCTTCGGCGTGGGACAACCTCTCCAGGTTCCGCTCCGTCTCGAAGGCCCACACGGCGAGCTTGTGTCCCAGGGTCGTGGGCTCGGCGTGGACCCCGTGCGTCCTGCCGACCATCACCGTGTCGCGGTGGGCGAGGGACATCTCGCAGAGCAGAACAGCGAGTGCCTTCGCCTCCTCGTGAACGAGGCCCAAGGCCTCCTTGAGCTGCAAGGCCCCGGCGGTGTCGAGGACGTCCGAGGAGGTTAGGCCGAAGTGGAAGTGGCGCGCAACGCTGCCCGCGCTCTTTTCGGCGACCGTCTCCGAGACGGCGGTGACGAAGGCGATGACGTCGTGGTTGGTCTCTTCTTCAATCTTGTGGATCCGCTCGACTTCAAAGTCCGCCTTTTCGGCGAGTTCCTCGGCCTCTTCGAAAGGTATCTCGCCCAAAGCAGCGCGGGCACGGCAGACGGCGAGCTCGACCTTTAGCCAGGCATGGTATTTTGCTTCCTCATTCCAAAGAGCGCGCATCTCGGGGAGGGTGTAGCGTTCGATCACCGCACTACCCCTCCAGCCTCTTCGCGAGTTCAGAGTCAGAGAGGGCCAGGATCTGGGCGGCCAAAACGGCGGCGTTGACTGCGCCGTTCACGGCGACGGTGGCGACCGGCACCCCCGAGGGCATCTGGACTGTGGAGAGCAACGAATCGAAGCCGCCCAAAGCTCCGGCAGCAACCGGGATGCCGATGACCGGTAGGCTCGTGCGGGCGGCGACGGCGCCGGCAAGGTGGGCAGCCATGCCGGCGGCGCAGATTATTACTTTCAGGCCGCGTTCGCGGGCGGTGGATGCGTACTCGGAGACGCCGTTCGGGTCGCGGTGCGCACTCATCACGTTGAGATCGTACTCTACGCCGAGCTCTTCGAGCCTCGTGGTGCATCTTTCCAGGATGGGCATGTCCGATTTGCTGCCGACGAGTATTCCTACGAGGGGGGTCAAAGCTCCTCCATCTCCAGAGCCTCCAGGGCTACGTCGGTGCGGTACTGCATACCGGGGAAGTCTATTAGCTCGACGGCTGCGTAGGCGCGAGCGCGGGCCTCCATGATCGAGTCACCCGTCCCGACCACGTTGAGGACGCGTCCGCCGGCGGTGTAGATGCGTCCCTCCTCCATGCGGGTGGCCGCATGATAGACGTGGATGCCCTGCAAGCCAAAGAGGTCTTCGAGGCCCGAGATCTCATCCCCCTCCGAAGAGGACTCGGGGTAGCCCTCGGAGGCGAGTACTACGCACACGGCCTTTTCGTTGGACCAGGAGATCTCCCGCCCGGTGAGGTCCTCCTCCGTGCACGCTACCAAGAGCTCCAAAAGGTCCGTCTCCATCCGGGGCAAGAGCGCCTGGGTCTCCGGGTCACCGAAGCGGCAATTGAACTCCAAAGCCTTGGGTCCCTCGCGTGTGATCATTACGCCGGCGTACAAGAGGCCCGTGAAAGGTGCGCCGATGAGGGCGAGCTGATGGACGACGGGGGTTACGATCTCTTCCAGGATAGCAGCGTAGGTTGCGGGCTCCATCCACATGGTCGGGGAGTACGCTCCCATCCCGCCGGTGTTCGGCCCCTCGTCACCGTCGTAGATGCGCTTGTAGTCCTGCGCCGGCACGAACGGCAGGATGTTCCGCCCGTCCGTGAGCGCGAAGACGGAGGCTTCCTTCCCTTCGAGGCACTCCTCGATGACCAGGCGCTCCCCCGCTGCCCCGAACGCGCCGGCGAAGGCGGCTCTGACGGCGTCCTCGGCCTCGTCGAAAGACCGGGCGATTGTGACCCCCTTGCCCGCTGCCAAGCCGTCCACCTTGACGACTAGCGGAAAGCTATCTGGCGGAATGGAGCGGAGGTAGGCGAGCGCAGCGGCCTCCCGCTCGAAGGCTTCAAAGGAGGCCGTGGGGACGCCGGCGTGTCGCATGATCTTTTTGGCGAAGACCTTTGAGCCCTCCACGCGGGCGGCGGCGCGCGAGGGACCGAAAACCTTGAGGTCCGCCTCGAAGAAGGCCTCGGCGATGCCACCAACGAGTGGTATCTCAGGGCCGACGACGGTGAGGTCTATCCCCGCGTCCTTCGCGAAATCCCGTAACGAGATCAGATCATCCGTGGGGATATCCACGAGGTCGGCTGTGGGCATCATGCCGGGATTGCCGGGGGCGGCAAAGATCTCTGGCTGGTGTGGGCTTTGCGCCAGGGCCTCCACCAGCGCGTGCTCGCGCCCGCCGCTCCCTACGACGAGCAGACGCACGTTCTAGACCTTAACCCTCTCGACTATCGCCTGGTCCCGCTCGGGGCCGACGCTGATCATGCGCAGAGGCACCCCGAGCTCGTCCTCGACGAACCCTACGAAGTCTCGCGCCTCCTCGGGCAACTCCTCCCGCCTCCTGCAGCCAGTAACGTCCACGCCCCAGCCGGGGAACGACCTGTAGACTGGACGAGCGTGATGCAGGTCGGTCTGGTGCATGGGAAACCCGTCCATCCACTCGCCCTCGATCTCGTACCCCACGCACACCTTCACCTCCTCGAACGCCGATAGCACGTCGAGCATCGTAAGCGCGAGCCCGTCGATGCCGTTCAAAGAGGCCGTGTACTTGACCGCCACGAGGTCCAGCCACCCGCACCGCCTCGGGCGTCCCGTGGTGGCGCCGTATTCGTGGCCCGCCTCCCTCAAGGTCCCCCCGGCCTCGTCGAAGAGCTCTGTAGGCATTGGCCCGTCCCCTACCCTCGTGGTGTAGGCCTTGGTAACCCCGATGACCTCGCCCAGGCCACTCGGCGAGATGCCTGCTCCTACGCACACCCCGCCCACCGACGGGTTCGAGCTGGTCACGAACGGATAGGTGCCAAAATCGTTGTCCAGGAGCGTCGCTTGGGCTCCCTCCATGAGCACCGGCTCCCCCCGGCCTATGGCCTCGCGCAAGATCCGGCCCGTGTCCGCCATCATGGGCTCGAAAAGGTCGCAGAACGAGAAGAGGTAGTCGGCGAGCTCGTCGGGGTCGTAGGGCTCCTCGCCATAGATGCCCGTGATCAGGGCGTTCTTCTCGCGTAGAGCGCCCTTGAGCTTCTGGCGCAGAATTCCCTCGTCGAAGATGTCCTGGATTCGGATGCCCACCCGCGCGATCTTGTCCTCGTAGGCGGGTCCGATGCCGCGGTTGGTGGTGCCGATCTTGGCCTCCCCGAGGGCTTTTTCGCGGTATCCGTCCAGGCGAATGTGGTACGGCAGGATTAGGTGCGCCCGACCGTCCACCTTGAGGCGGTCGCGCACGCTCAAGCTCCGCTCTTCCAACTCCGAGACCTCCTCGACCAGGACCTCGGGGTTCACCACGACCCCGTTGCCAATGGTGCACGTAACGCCCTGGCGCACGATGCCGGAGGGGATCAGGTGCACCACGAACTCCTCTTCGCCCACCCGTATCGTGTGCCCCGCGTTGTTCCCTCCGGAGTAGCGGGCGACGTACCACGCATCGGCCGCCAAAGCATCGCAGACCCGCCCCTTGCCCTCATCCCCCCACGCGAGCCCCAAAACGACCGTCGCGCTCATGCGGCCATCTCAGAAGGTCGGTGTGCGGGTAAGGCGGAACGGCGGAGGGAGCTTGCAGTGCTTCCTGTGGCCTCGCGTCCTTGCAACACTACTGCAATGTAGCATAGAAAGATCCCGTTTTGAATCTGCTTTAAATCCCGCCCAGAAGGGATTCCGATAGGGTTTACTCAAAGAGCACCACGGGCTCGGTATAGTACCGAACGCGGTTGCCCTCCCAGGAGCGCCTGACGAACTTCATAAGCTCCTCGTTGCGGGCGCCGAGCTCGCCGCCCGCGAGATGCCCGAGCGGATAACGGACGTTCAAAACGCACTCCTCGACGACAAAGCGGGTGACCCCCGCTGGCAGCTCCTCCCCTTTGGAGACGATCTCGACGAGCTCATTCGGCGTGAAGCGTCGGTAGAGGAGCAGCGCCTCCCTCACCGCGAGCTCGACGGGCTTACCAGGGTCCACGCGGCGCACCAACGTGTCGTCCTCCGGGTACGCGTCCTGCAACCTCTGCAGAGCTCGAACCGCCGGCACGAGCCCCTCCCTGCGCGCCTTGACGAATAGCCTCTCACCACCGTAGAAACATGCCTCGGCCAGGCAGCCCCATTCGGGCAACGCTTCGAGGACCTCCAGCTCCTCGATGGAGCGGAGCGCCTCCTGTAACCCCGGCGCGTCGAGCAAGTGTCCCCAGCTCTCTGCTTTTTCGGGGAGCCTGACGATCTGCACGAGGGCGAAGCGGCAGCCCAGCTCCCTGAAGGCAAGCACCCGGTGCGCACCGTCGAGGACGAGGTACAGGTCCTCGTAAGGGGCGACGATGACGGGGTTGCGCTGCACGCCCTCGTTCTCGATGTCCTCACGAACGCGGACGAGGCGGGTAGTGTCGTGGGCCTCGTGCAGGATGAGGCGTTCGAGCTCCGCGATACAGAGGTCGTTGAGCGCGGGGATCACTTAGAAGACGTACGTCGCGCGAGGCACGAGGTGCGGCCTATTGGTCTCCCCTGAAGCGGCCGAAGAGGAAGTCCAGGAGCACGAACCCTCCGAAGAAGAAGCCGGCGATGAGGGCGAAGAACCCTATGATGCCCAGCAAAAGGTAGAGAGTATCCAAAACTATAAAGCCTTTCGTACGTACGTTGCCCGGGGCTCTGCCGAGATCCCGCAAAAAGTCGGGACGGCCGGATTCGAACCGGCGACCACTCGGCCCCCAGCCGAGTGCGCTACCTGACTGCGCCACGTCCCGACGCATCTGACCCCAGATCATACCAGATGAGGCCCCATGCTATCATCGGCCCACCGTGGCGCGAGCGGCGACGTACATTAGGACCGACCCAGAGGGCAATCTCCCTCCCGCCGACGTGCAGCGCAATGCTCTCGAAGCATACGCCGCGAAAGAAGGGCACGAGATCGTGGCCTCCTACGAAGACCTCGACGCCCCGGGCTTTCTCCTTTACCACCGTCCTGGCCTCAAGAGCGCGATAAACAACCTCAAAGAGGAGGAGAACTGGGAAGTTCTGCTCGTCGCCGACCCCAGGTGCATCTCGGACACGCAGTCGGCCGTGCACGAGTTCGTCCACAAGTTCAGCCTGTATAACAACCGCCTGGAATGCCCGACGCGCGGCTGGGAGGAGTTCCTCTCGGCGATGAAGGCCTACCGGCGGGAGATGAGTCGCCGCTAAGCTCCGAGAGAGCAACGGCTTGAAACGCGAGCGGCGCCCAGTAGTATAAGCTCGGTGAGCTTCTTGCTGACAGTCCTGCTAGCAGTGGTTGGGGTTTTGCTGCTTCTCTCGTCGCTGGTGGGGGTCGCGCTCGGCGCGTACATGGCGCTCGACGACCGCACCCGCGAGCGTGGTATCTTCTTCGCTGCCTGGTGGATCCCGGCTGTGGCTGCCGCCTGCGGCATCGTTACGCACGACTGGGTGACCTTCATCATCGGCACGTTATGCTTCGTCGTCGCAGGGATGGCGTTGGCCCTGGAACATCACGACCTCCAAAGACCGGCCAGGGACAGCAGAACGGGCACGGGGGACGCCAAAAGGCACCGGTCCCCCGAAGTGGCGAGACGCTGGCTCTCCGAGAAGGCCAGGCGCTGGTCCTCGGAAGGCGCGAAGCGCTTGACCAAGATCTCCAAGAGGACGAGGCGCTAACTCGCCAGGGAACGCGCCCGGAAATGATTATACTGAAACCCTCGTACGACCCGGAGGAGGTTCACAAGTATCTAGTTCGAAGTTAGACGCCGGGCGTGCCGCTTTTTGAACCCCACGCATGGGTTCGAACCGGTCGAGAAGGTCACGGAGATACACCGCGGTCCTTTGACCAGCCGCACGAGCCATATCCTCTACATGGGCTTCGAGCCGCAGTGGCCGGGCGTCGAGGGAGGCTCGACCGC
>JALZFJ010000325.1 GCA_030867425.1 Actinomycetota bacterium
CTCGTCGACTGGCACGCCGCGAGCGTCGACCGGCCCGAACTCTTCGTGGAAGACGGGATCCACCTGCAGGCTGAGGGCCAGCGGGTCTACGCCGACCTGATCGCCGCGCACCTCAATGCCCCTTAGATCAAGTTTAGTACACCTGCGATATCGAGCGTGTTCGCAGGGCGAGAAGTGGGCCGTCGAAGAAATACAGAGAAATCCCGAGAGCGCTGAGGTCACCCTACATGCCACTGGAAGGTGATGTTGAGAATGGGGTATGGAGTGATCTTCACGAGACTTATAGAGCTTTGTGAGGAAGGACAGTGACAGCTAAGAGAGAGATAGCTCCACCTCCGGCTCCTCGCTATGGTAGAGGAGCCGTGCCGGACCCTATCGCAGAAGGCCAGCCTGTTTACATTGGTGCGCCGTGGTGAGCAGCATGCTCTACACCAGCGCCAGCTCGACCTCCGGCTCCTCGCCCGGCGTGGCGGAGAAGCTCTAGCTCAGAGCGAGTGTTCTCGGGCCCTTGCGGCGGGCTGACCGTACTCCCGACGATTTATACACACCTTCGAGAACACAACCCGCTCCTCCACTCGCTGCAACGAGCGGTAATTCGACGTACTTTGTTACTGCGGCGGAACAGAGTTGCTTATTCCTCGTGCAGGATCTCGCCACGAGAAAGGCGGCGGGCGATGTCGTAGGTCTGCCCCTGAGAGCGCATCGTAGGAGAATGGGCGGCCAAGTAACGCGCGGCCGCGATGAGCACGTGCGTACCAGCGGTGGTACTCCCCAAGCGGGCATGCTGAGAAAACGCGGCTTCGATGGCTTGTATGGTGTGGAAGTTGCGGTCCTCCCTAAGAAGCAGACCGCCCATCAGGGCGAGCAGCCGGTGGGCATCCCCGTCACCGTGGAGGTAGCGGGCCACCAGCTCGCCAGCCGCATCCACCTGCTGTCGTTTGTCGAGCAGCGTCGGCAGTTCGACTAGCAGCTCTTCTGTCGCCACTTCTGAGCCGTCGGTCTCGGGCAGGCGCGCGGGCGGGACATTGAGGAAGCGGTCCAGGTGGACGCTCATCGCCGCGTCGAAAACCCCCCGCAGTAACTCCGGAGAGGGACTGCGCCGCAGCCCTTGGTGTACAGCGTTCGCGAAGGTGAAGGTATGTAGCGCAGTGTCCCAGTCGCCGAATTCGTTTGTTGTGGGGAACTGAGCGATGCGCAACACCGCGGCGTACGCCACCGCCCCGGCCAGTTCTTCTTCGGTGGCACCTTCCCGCAGCGCCCCGAGCAGCGCCTCGGCGATGGCTCCCCCATCCTCGCCCAGCAGCACAGCGGCGAGATCCTCGCGGCCCTCCCAACTTCCGCGCTGGTCCCGACCCTTCTCCAGCGCGTTCGGCAACTCATCGAAGGCGTCTTCAAGGATCTCCACCAAGTCCACGGGGTTGCGCCAGGAGTTCGACTCTTCCATCCGGCTAGCGCCCGCGTATCCCTCGGACAGGCTAGAGAGGACCGGCTCCGCATGCGACCATCCGGCGACGTCGAGCGCTTCTAAGGCCTTATTGGTGAAGTCCAAGACGTGTCCGACATCGAGGTAGCGATGGTCTGTGGCGGCGGCGAAGAGCATGTCAGCCATCTGGACGTGATCGGCCCCGGCGCGCACCGCCGAGACGATGCAGCGCTCGGCACCTTCGGCATCGCGCACCTCCACAAACCGGCGAAACCAGAGCTTGAGCGTGGCCAAGTCCGCCGTTCCGGTCCGCAGCGGACGGACAACAAATCGCGGCGACTCTCCGGCAGAGTCGCGCGAAACGGCCGAAAGACCGTGGTAAAGAGCACGCGGGCGGTCTTCGGGGGCGAGGTGAGGTAGGAGGTTCATCATGCAAGTATGGATGGTCAGCCCTTGTCCCCACCCCGCTCTCCGGTAGCGGGCACCGAAGTCGATTCCTGCGCGGAACGGCTCGGCGGGTTCTTCACCGCCACCCAGCAACCCGAGAACCGACTTGGCCACAACCAGCGAGATGTTGCGTTCCAGCCCGTCTTGTAGGCGTTGGCGCTGGTGGGCGAGCTGGTTCGCTCGCGGCGCCAGGTCAACCCACACCTCGCCGTCCCTGATCTCCACTGGGAAGACGCGCGCTTCATCGGCGAACTGGTCGAACGTCCCGCCGCTCTTAAGATCAAAGCGGGCGTGGTGCCAGTGGCAGGTCAAGATGCCGTCGCGTACGCTGCCCCGGTGTAGGGGGAACCCCATGTGGGGGCAGCGATTATCCACAGCGTGTACCAGGCCGTCGTAGAAGAAGAGCGCAAGCGAGTGACCGGCGACCCGAACGGGCATCCGACCAGCAGCGCGCACATCATCCAATCGAGCTGCTCGCACGAAGTTAGCTGACTGTGTCTCCAACCCAGTAACCCCTTTTCCGCCTATACGATCACTCTAGGACATGACCCGCGCGGAGTCCAGATTACTTCTTTGGTGTCGTCTTGGCGATCGGGAGCAATAGAGGAAAACAAGAATCTCTTGGGGCCCTGCGAAGCGTCGACACCCCCTGATATATGCGCAATAGCCCCGACTCGTCTGCCGGTCCCGAGCCATGATACTTTAGAGCCGCCTGAAACGTCTTTGTAGCCGCGAAGCGAGTCCTCGACGACCCGGAGGACAAACAAGCGGGACAAGCGCTCAAACGGGCTTGTTCATCGTCAGGCTGGGCTTAGCTCGTATATGGGACTGGGAGGTCATAACTCCTGCCTCCTCCCCCGCTCCCGTGTCGGAGTCGACGCATGAGCGCGTAATAGTTCTAGACCAGTGCCAGCTCGACCTCCGGCTCCTCACTCAGCGTAGTGGAGAAGCGGACCTTCGGGGTGTTGTCAGTCCCCACAGTTGGTGGGCACTAACTTGTTCATCACCGTACCTCACCTGCTCCAACGGAACTTGCGCTCCGACTCTTCTATCTTATAGTCGTTGATCGAGGCATCTCGCCGCTTCATCAGGCCGTTTTCGTCGAACTCCCACAACTCATTTCCGTGAGAGCGCCACCACTGGCCGTCCTGGTCGTGCGATTCGTACTCGAACCTGACCGCGATGCGGTTATCCGTGAAGCACCAGAGGTTCTTTTCGAGCCTGTAGTCTAACTCTCGCTCCCACTTGCGCCTCAGGAACGCCACGATCTCCTCACGCCCCTCGAAGAACTCGTCTCGGTTGCGCCACTTTGAGTCCGGCGTGTACGCCAACGCGACCTTCTCGGGGTCACGGGTGTTCCAGCTGTCCTGGGCTGCCTTGACCTTTTGCCTCGCAGTCTCCTCGTTGAACGGAGGCACCGGAGCCCTAACCTCCTGATTCTCGCCGCTCTGCTGCATTCGTTGATTCTCCTTTCAGCCTCTATGGTCGGACGTTTGTCTTACCCCGCACTCACTCCTCTCTCAGCTGTAGGTTTCCACGCTACGCCATTAGCGTAGTCAGCCAGATCACCGGAGGGGAACGTCTACCTCTCAACGCAAACTACGCTTTGAGTCGGTAGCCCGTCTTGAAGATCCACCACACCGTTGTTAGGCATACGAGCAGGAAGCAGCTCGTCATGGCCAGGCTCACGCCGACGCTCACGTCGGCTATCCCATAGAAGCTCCAGCGGAAGCCGCTGATCAGGTAGACGACGGGGTTGAAAAGCGTGACCGTCTGCCAGAACGGCGGCAACATGTGGACGGAGTAAAAACTACCGCCAAGGAAGACCAGGGGCGTTATGAAGAGAAATGGTACGAGCTGTAGCTTCTCGAAGCCATCGGCCCAGATACCCAGGATGAAGCCGAAGAGGCAGAAGGTCATGGCCGTGAGCACGAGGAACATGATCATCCACAGCGGATGCGCGATCTCGAGCGGTACGAACAGGCCCGACGTGGCCAGAATGATCAGGGCCAAGATGATCGACTTGGTCGCGGCTGCTCCGACGTAGCTGATGACGATCTCAAGAGAGGAAATGGGAGCCGACAAGAGCTCATATATCGTACCCATGAACTTGGGGAAAAAGATACCAAACGACGCGTTGGAGATGCTCTGCGTCAGCAGCGACAGCATGATCAGCCCGGGCACGATGAAGGAGCCGTAGCTGACCCCCTCAATATCGGTGATGCGCGAGCCTATCGCCGCGCCAAAGACGACGAAGTACAGGGATGTCGAGATCACGGGCGAGACGATGCTCTGCAGCAGCGTACGCCAAGTCCTCGCCATCTCGAACTTGTAGATCGCACGTATCGCGTGAAAGTTCATTTGCTCTCCTTCACCAGATCGACGAAAATCTCTTCCAGCGAGCTTTGTTTCGTTTGCAGATCGTTGAACTTGATGCCCGCTCCGGTGAGATCTGCGAGCAAAGCGGTGATGCCAGTGCGCTCGGTTTGCGTGTCGTAGGTGTAGATCAACTCGCTACCATCTGCCGCAAGATCAAGTCGATAACCAGCAAGCTCGCTCGGAACCTCATCGAGCTTGTCGTGAAGCTGTAGCGTCAACCGCTTCTTGCCGAGCTTGCGCATGAGGTCAGCCTTCTCTTCGACCAGGATGATCTCGCCGTTGCTGATCACCCCGATCCGGTCGGCCATCTCTTCGGCCTCGACGATATAGTGGGTGGTCAAGATGATGGTCACGCCGGTTGCGCGCAGCCTGCGCACCATCTGCCACATTTCCCGTCTCAACTCGACATCGACGCCCGCCGTCGGCTCGTCGAGGAACAGAATTTGCGGCTCGTGCGAGAGGGCCTTGGCGATCATAAGCCGGCGCTTCATGCCGCCGGAAAGCGTCATGATCTTGCTATCCTTTCTATCCCACAAGGTCAGGTCTCTGAGAACTTTCTCGATGTAACCAGGGTCCGGCGGTTTGCCGAAGAGCCCTCGGCTAAAGGTGACGGTGGCCCAGACGGTTTCGAACGCATCGGTCGTGAGCTCTTGCGGGACGAGGCCGATCAGTGATCGGGCCTTACGGTATTCGGAGACGATATCGTGGCCCTCAGCCAGAACAACACCTTGGCTCGGGTTTACGATCCCGCAGACGATGTTGATCAGCGTCGTCTTTCCGGCACCGTTCGGACCCAACAGAGCAAAAATCTCCCCGCGGCGGATGTCCAGGTTGACGTTCTTTATCGCCCGGAAGCCGGAAGCGTAGGTCTTGGAGACGTTTGATATGGAAATACTGGGCTGCAAGGTCAGGCGGCCAATTTAGCGGAGATCCGCGCGGTGCTCGTATCGGTCTGCTGTTCGAGGTTATATCCTGCCCTCTCCGATGAGAGGTAGACGATGCGGCGTACGTGTTTCGCGACCGCATCCATGAAGGCGGGCACGCCCTCGGCCGCAAAGACAGGCCAGACCAGGAAGACGGGCTCGACCCTGTCCAGGCACGCGTCTAGAGTGTCAGGGATGGATGGGTCCTCGTGCACGACGTCTATGTCGCCTGGCAAGCAAGCGGAGTGGAGGTTACGGGCAAACCCCCGGACAGCGGCGCCCGTCTCCAGTATCTGGGATACTACGTGTCGACTGAAATTATTAGTCGTCCCGGTAAAGAGAATCATGCTTTTAGTCTCCTCTCGGCGGAGTCGCTTGCGTGCTCATAAATTCATGCGGAAGCGTTCCACGTACTCGGGCGCGTCTTCCAGCTCCCGAATATGGTAGCTCACGACGCTCGCAAGTCCAGCCCCGTGCGGCTTCATTCGGCCATCGGAGATCACCTCGTCGTGAATCTCCCTCGGGAACGTGAGGTCTTCCGCGCCGTCATGGTGCACGTGACCAAGCGCCCTACGGATGCACCTGTAGACAGTGAATGGCGAAACCCAAAACCCGCCCTGGCCGGGGCCGCCCCTTCCTGTCTCCTTGTTGGCGCCGGGCCAGCCAAGAATCCAACTCGACCATCGTCAGTAGTTCGTCGTTCAGTTGGTTACTCCTCTCCCAAGAACGTTGCGGTTTCGTTGATCAGACTGCAGCTTGCCCCCATGCCGAGTCTCCTTCTTTGGGCTTGCCTCATGGACCTTTATGGTGCTGCAAAAAAGGCATTCACGCATCGTGCGGGCGGACGGTATTCAACCTGAACGTTCGTACAGGTCAAAGTTCGCCAAACCCCACGGCGGGCAGCTGCTGGGTGTGGGCAGTATCAACGTCCCGCGATGTCGCTACTCACTTATCTTAAATAAGTTGCGTGACACTAACCGTCGCTCCTCCCCTGACGCGAGGACTTCCGAGAACAGGCATATCTGCCCGCAGGTCAGCGAGCAGGGCACGAAAGACTAAGCGCTAGACAAGTGCCAGCTCGACTTCCGGCTCCTAACACAGCGTGGCGGAGAAGCAGACCTTTAGGGGGTCGTCATTCGTTCGCCTGATCCGTAACGAGCTCTACTCGTCGCCCCACAATACTGAAGGTCGGCACGTGACGGCTCGGTTCCCGCACGTAAAGATAGGAGACGAGTCCGCGGCCAGGAGCAGTGGATTGAGACCGTGCCCGGTCTTCCGGGCGGGCGAAGATAGAGATCTGTTTGCTATACTCGGGCTATAGCTCCGGGGCAGTTGCGCCTGGCATTCGGGTCGGAGGAGGACTGGCTCTGCATGCTCGTCTAACCCGACAACGCCGGTGGCAGGGCCGCTGGCGAGGAACCGGTGGCCACCGACGATGAAAGGAGCCCTATGCCCGGAATTGTTGACCTAGTGCAGCAGCACGAGTCCCCCGGTGAGCGTCAGACGAAGATCGTCGATGTGCTGGTGGACGCGTTCTCCGAGCTCATGGCCGCGGACCCCGATGCCTTTCGGAACAAATTCCGGAAGATGGCCGCTGGCCCGTTCGCTTTCTATCGCGGCAGCGCGCCTCTGTTCTACACGGACATGGAGGGTGAGGAGGACCGTTGGGCGAACGACCGCACCAGCCGCGTCTGGATCCAAGGTGACCTGCACGCGGAGAACTTCGGCACCTACATGGCTGGCGACGGGGTGTTCGTTTTCGACGTGAACGACTTCGACGAGGCTTATCTCGGTCACTTCACCTGGGACATCAAGCGGATGGTCGCGAGCGTAGCCCTGCTGGGGTGGATGAAGGCTATCTCGGACGCCGACATCGCATGGCTGATCGAGACGTACGTCCGGTCCTACTTGCAGCAAGTGCGTTACTTCGTCGACAGCGACCGCGACCATGAGTACTCGCTGCGGCTGGATACCAGCGACGGTGATGTCCGAAAGATGTTGCTGGAGACCCGGCTGAACACGCGCGTCGACCTGCTCGACGAGACGACCCTGATCGACGAGAGTTTCGACCGGCGGTTCCGGCGCGGCCCCGGCGTCCGTGATCTCGACGATGCAGAACGGGCAAAGGTGCAGGCCGCCTACGAGGCTTACCTGGAGACGATCCCCGAGGCGAAGCGCTTCAGGAGCCTGACTTACCAGGTGAAGGACATCGTCGGTCGCAAGGGCTTTGGCATCGGCTCGGCCGGGCTTCCCGCCTACAACGTCCTGGTGGAGGGCCCGACCCAGGCGCTGGAGAACGACGTGGTGCTGTCGATGAAGCAGGGAAACGTCGCAGCGCCCAGCCGGATCGTGCACGACGAGCGCATTGAGCGCTACTTCAAGCACCACGGGCACCGTACGGCAGTCTCGCAGCGGGCGCTGCAGGCCCACGCAGACCCGTGGCTCGGCTACACCGAGATGGATGGGGTCGGCTTCGTCGTCTCCGAGCTCTCGCCTTATGTCGAGGACCTCGACTGGTCAGATCTCACCGAGCCCGAGGAGATGGCGCCGGTGCTGGACTACCTCGGTCGGGCGACCGCCAAAGTGCACTGTGTCGCCGACGAGGACTCCGACCCGACAATCGTCGGCTTCCAGACCGAGGATGTGATCCTCGAGGCGGTAGGTGGCGATAAGGAGGAGTTCGTCAAGGAGATGGTGGACTTCGGCACGGGCTACTCTGAGATTGCTCGCGACGACCATCGGCTGTTCGTTGATGCTTTCCGCAACGGCCAGATCCCGGGGCTATAGAGCCGAAGACTCGCCCCTGTGCTCGACGAGGCGCAGCGTCGAACGGAAGAACTGGTGGTCTGGTCATTGAGTCTCCTGCATGATCTCCGACTGACGCATGCCTTCTTACTAGGTGCTGTACAGAACTATCCGTCCGGTAGCAGGTCTCCGTGTGCTACCACACCTGTTTAGCGGTAGTGCTCCACCACGCCCGTTTAGCGGTAGAATCTGTCCCATGAAGGGCGCGGCCCTCATAGTGAACGCGCGCTCGCGCACCGGAGAGAAGGCCTTCGAGAAGGCCTCGAAACACCTTGAGGATTTGGGCGTACACATAGGGGTGCGCTACGCTTTAAGTGATCCGTCCCGCCTCCCCGAGACGGTCCGGGAGGCCGTCTTGGAGGGCCACGACCCTGTTATCCTCGGGGGCGGGGACGGCTCGGTCTCCTCGACGGTGGATTTCCTCGCCCACCACCACTGCACTTTAGGCCTCCTGCCTTTGGGCACCGCCAACGACTTCGCGAGGACACTCGAGATACCTTCCGAGCTTGAGGCAGCCTGCGAGACGATCGCGCGCGGCAAGGTCGTGGACGCGGACCTGGGCCTAGCGGGGGACAACTTCTACGTTAATGTGGCCTCGGTAGGCTTGAGCGTCGAGGTCACCCGCACCCTCTCGCCCCAGCTAAAGAAGAGCATAGGTCCCCTCGCCTACCCCGTGGCCGCCCTGAGAGCCTTCTTCAGGCACGAGCCCTTCGCCGCCCGGCTCACTTTCCCCGACGGGGATTATGAGATGACCGAGTACGAGCGCCTGTTGCAGGTCGCCGTCGGCAACGGCCGCTTCTACGGCGGGGGGATGGTAGTCGCCCCGGACTCCGGCATAGACGACAGACATCTAGACGTCTACGCCATAAGGCTCGGACGCAGGCGGGATCTCGTCGGCGTCGCCCGGTACTTGAGGAGCGGCGACTTCGTAAAGAACGAGAGCGTGGACCACTTCCGCACCCGGCGCATACTCCTCACGACGGAGCCCGCGCTCGCGGTGAACGTGGACGGCGAGCTTGTCGCCCAAACGCCCCAGGAGTTCTCCGTCGCCGAGAACGCCCTACGCGTGTTCGTCCCAGAAGGCTCCACCGCCGCCCGCCAGGACCGCTAAGACTATTCCGCCTTCTTCTCCTCCGCGCCCTGCCGGTTGACCAGGTAGATGCCCGAGACGATGAGCGCGGCGCCGACCAGGAGCGTCGGGCTCATAGTCTCGTCCAAGAACAGCGCCCCCAAAAGGACCGAGACGAGCGGCACGAAGAACACGAAGGCCGCGACCCGGCTCGCCTCACCCGCCCTCACGAGCCCGAGCCAGAGCACCCACGCGAACGCCGTCCCTATAATCGCCGTGTACAGCAAGCTCGCGACGAAGGGCCCGTTCCATGAGATGGCCGAGAATGGCTCCAGCATGAGCCCCAAGCCGGCGAGGAGCACTCCTCCGATAGAGAACGGCATCGCGACCGCCCACAGGGTCGAGAGCCTCTCGCCGTACTTCTTGAAGTACACTGTCCCGAAGGCCCACCCTAGCGCCGAGACCACCCCGAACGCGACTCCCGAGGGGCTCCCCAAGCCGGCCCCGAAGAGGCTGCCCGCGCTCACTGCCACGACGCCAAAGAAGCCCAGGACGAGGCCGACCACCTTCAAGGTCGAGAGCGCCTCGCCCAGGATCAGGAAAGACAAGAGGCCCACGAGGATGGGCTGTAGGTAGATCACGACCGCCGCTGGCCCCGACGGCATGTACAGGATCGTAATGGTCTGTAACCCCATGAAGAGCACCACGTTGAACGCCGCGAGCAAGAGGTAAACTGTCCAGTCGCGCCACAAGTTGGCCCTCCCGCCCCACACGAGCGCCACTAACGTCATCGCCAAGCCGCAAAGGAGCGTGCGCATCCCGGCGAACAAGACCGGCGGGGTATACCCCAAGCCCACCTTTATCACCGTGAACGCCGATCCCCAGAACACCACCAACAACACGAATGCCAGGGTCGCGTAACGACGATCCGCGAGCACCAGGAACAACCCCCAAAACGCCTTCGCCAAGCACCGATGGACCCGCACAGCTTACTACGTGAGCGGTCCACGAACAGGATCGGGCTGCTCTCAGACGGTCACCGAACACCGACCCGGATCGGAAATCTGTTTTAGTTAGACGATCTTTGTTAAGATTTGCCGAAGGAGTTGAAGATTACGCGGTTTGGCACGATAATTGTGCCCCGCGGATTAGTGAATGCCGAAATTCAGGGTTGGATGAGCCGGCACAGCTGGAGGGATGGACGGCGTGAAGGAGATGCACAAGAATAGTGGAGAGCCGCGCGCCGTTGGGAAGCGCGACCGCAGGGCTGCCAAGACGAAGAGTCCGTATACTGCTAGGAAGAGGCGTAATCGAAGGAACGCGCTCCTCTTGTTGATCGTGGGCGCCCTACTGGCCTTGGGGGTCGCCGTGGACTACCTGGCCAACGAGGGTGAGATACTCCAGGCGGTCCGCCTCGGTGGGACGGAAGAGAGCGGGGAAACGGAGACCGCCGCTTCCAACCAGGAGGCCGTCGAGGAAGGAGGGGCCGCCGGGGAAGGGGCGGTCGTCGAAGATCCCGCACCCACGATTCTTTTGGGAGAGTATTTCACCGACTCCGCTTGGGACCCGGACCCGGGCCGGCAATCCAACCTGAGGATGGCTGCCCAGGCCATCGACGAAACCGTGCTCGCGCCCGGGGAGGAGTTCTCGGCCTTGGAGGTGCTGAGTCCGCTGGACTACGAGCCAGCAAAGGTCTTCACCGACGGCGGCGTCGCCTACGAAGAAGGAGGAGGCTTGTGTCAGATCTCCTCGACCCTGTACATGGCGGCCAACTACGCGGGCCTGGAGATCACGGAACGCAACCCGCACTACGCCGAACTGAACTACATCCAGCCCGGCTTCGACGCAACGGTGTGGTTCGGCACCAACGGGTGGGGCGCCCTGGACATGAGGTTCAGGAACAACACTGACGGGGACATC
>JALZFJ010000343.1 GCA_030867425.1 Actinomycetota bacterium
AGTCTCAGCTGCGGACGATTTCCACCAGTGGGCCGTCCTTCGCACCTCCGCGGTCCCAGATACGCGACCGTTCGACTACTACGTCGACTTCTGATGCATGCCTCGCAAGGGCCCCGTCCGTGACGCACTCTGAGTTTCCGAGAAAGCCTTCTCGGAAACTCAGAGTGCTTGAGGGCAATAGAAGAAGAGGGCTGGGAGGAGGGGTTAGACCTTAGAGACGTTCTTCGCCTCCGGGCCCTCTTCGCTCTGAGTCACTTCGTAGGAGACCATATCGTTGTTCTCGAGGGTTCTCTCTTCGCCTGCTACTACTATGTTTTCGCGGCGCACGAAGACGTTTGGGCCACCGGCTTCCGGTAAAATGAAGCCGTGGCCTAGGTTCACGCTGTACCAAGCTATCCTTCCACGCTCCATAATAGTCTCCTTACCCACTTTCAAGGTGTTTCAGGCGTCCCGTCACCGTTGCTGTTGGTCCTTTACCGCCCTACCCCGTACTACCTCTATTCACTCAGTCTTCGACAAACGGTCGTCTGGGCAACTCAGAAACGCAAGATGATCCGGGCTGGACTTGTTAGGAGGGGGTAATCTTAGCTAGCCCGGTCTGTGGTTGCCCAACATAGGTGCCTTGCTACAACCCATCTCATAAACGACGTTCGAAGAGTTCTCATAATTTGTAGAAGGCTATACGGGAGTGTTTTCGCCGTCCTCAACTTAGACTCGAGCTCCTCTACATCACTCGGATAGTACCTTGGAATGAACTACTTGCCGCCGACGTGAACGGCAGGGCGACGTTCGGGGTCGGGCTCCGCTTCCCTCAAGACCTCGTGGACGACGGGGGCCGTGTCCCCTTCCCCTAACAGGAGGTAGCGAAACACGGATACAAGGGGGTTGCCTTCGGTCCAATTGAAGTAGCAGTGTGGCTCTTTGTCAGCGGTGTTGCGCAGGTGGAGCAGGAGAGCGGCGATGGAATTCGGCACCGTCGAGCTCTCGGCGCGCAGCACCTGGTAGCCGCCGACGTCCACGCCACTCACCTCGAGAACGCTCTGGAATTCTGAGGGGTCCTTCACGTCTACCTCTAGGAAGAGGATCGGTACATCCTCCGGGACGTGGTTTTCCTCACGCTGCTCCTTTACCTTCCGAGCGTACTCGTGCTCGTCGCCCCCTTCAGGCCGGTGGGCGATAAGGTGAATGTGGGCGCTGTCGCTTCCTTCATCGATGAACCTTTGGGCCTCCGCGTCAAGCTCTATTCTCTCCGCTCGCAACTCGGTTGTACGCCACACCCGCGAGAGGAGGGAAGTAACGATGATCGTGACGATGAAGAATGAGGCGATAATGAGGCCGTCAGGCCGCTGTATCTCGTTCGCTACGAGGGCATAAACGAACACGGCGGTGACCAGTCCGAACGCGAGTGCTGCTCGTTTCGATCCCGCCCGCCAGGCGGTCAGCGCCACTGCGAAGGCGCCAGAGGTCATCATGGCCAAGACACCGGTCGCATAGGCCCCAGCCTGTGCGTCCACGTTGGCCTTGAAGATGATCGTGATAGCGAACGTGGCGGCGGTAAAAACCAGCACCAGCGGCCTGAGCGCCTTCGCCCACTCAGGGGCCATGCCGTAGCGTGGCAGGTAGCGAGGCATGATGTTCAAGAGACCCGCCATCGCAGACGCCCCCGCGAACCATAGAATTGCAATCGTACTCAGATCGTAGATTGTGCCGAAGGCATCACCTAGGTACTCGTGGGCTACGTACGCGATCGCGCGTCCATTGGCGCTGCCGCCCGATTGAAACTCCTCGGGGGGGATGAGCACGGCGGTCACGAAGGTAGTCGTGATCAGATAAAAGCTCATGATCAGGGCAGCTGTTGTCAGCAGCTTACCAGTGTTGCGGATACGACCTATGGGGTGTTCCGAGTCGTCCCCCTGGCCCCCGCGCACGAGCGGCATCATGCTCACGCCGGTCTCGAAGCCTGAGAGCCCTAAAGCCAGCTGTGGAAACACTAGCAGCGAGAAACCGAGCATCGCCAGCGGGCTGCCGTGGTTGGAAAATAGCGCGCTTTGCCAATTGGCGAGGTTTTGAGGTTGCGTAACGATCTCGTACAGGCCGACGGCCACAACTACGAGGTTACACAGCAGGAAAGCCGCCACCAAGAAGACTGCGATTCCAATTGCCTCCCTGAAACCCTTGAAGAAAACCGCCCCCAGCAGCGCCAGCAGCGCCAGGGTGGTGGCGATCTCGTGACCGTGGAGAAATTCCGGCACCAACGGGTTCTCGACGAAGTGGGCTGTGGCGTCCGCTGAGGAGAGGGTGATCGTGGCCAGCCAGGCTACTGCCACGAAGCCCAGCAGGCACAGCACGATCACCTTGCCCGACCAGAAAGACAGTAGACGCTCTATCATCGAGATCGAGCCCTGCCCATGCGGGCTCTCCGCAGCGACTCGGCGGTACATCGGCAGCATCCCAAAGAGCGTCAGCAACACGATGAGCAGGGTGGCAATAGGAGAGAGTGCCCCGGCTGCCAAGCCTGCGATGGCGGGTATGTAGCCCAACGTGGAGAAGTAGTCCACTCCGGTCAAGCACACAACCTTCCACCAGGAGTGCTGCTCAGGCCTCTCCTTCGCCGCCCGGCCTTCTGACTCTACGACAAGCTCTTTAAGGAACCAATGCGCGAACCGTCTGGTGAGACTCCTCGGGGCATCTGATGATTCGGCCACTGACGCTCCTAGGTGGATTAGTTACTACAGCGCCAGGGTAGCCTATTGCGTTTCTTGGAGCTACCCTACAAACACCTGAGCAAACATCCGAGCAGGGATAACGACGCACCCAAGGCACACGAAGCCCAAGAGTTTCCCGCCCGCCGCTCGTAACGGACGGCCGAATGTCGGAGGTTTCCCAGCCAGGCGAACAGCCGCTCGACCTTCCAGCGCCCCTTGTAGCGCCTGAGCTTGCGGCCATCCTAGGTCTTGGGCTTCTTGCGGTTCCTCCGGTGCGGCGCGATTATCTCTATGCCCCTCTCCTTAAGGGCCACATCGAGCGCGTCAGAGTCGTACGCCCGGTCCCCAATTAACCGCTTGGGTTTCTCCTTGACGAAGACGGCCGCGAGCGTTTCGCCAATAAGGGTGACCTCTTGCGGGCTAGCACTCGCCGCATGCACCCGTCTACCGGCGCCGGGTAAAGAGTGCAGAGAAACCCTGCAAGGAGTGGGTGGCGGTACCCATCCCCGACGCGGGAATACCGCGTGAGTGGGTAGATGCGGCGAGAGAAGCGATCAAGGATAACCGCCCCATCTCTTCCACAGGGCGCCAACTTTGGCCGCTGTCCGGCGGCGTGTTTCTGTGTGGTGGCTGCGGGCGGAGGATGTGCCCTAACAGTACGAACTTCTGAAGTCCGGCGGGCACCGGGTTTCAAAAGTACAAAACAAGCTGCTGAGCTGCGATTCCGCACCCTGCTGACCGACGGCGCACAGGAGGAGGTGCGCTTCGAGTGGGTGGCGGTGGGTTAGAAGCCAGTGGCTTTGATTCGTTAAAAACAGTGCATATGGGGGATGCGCATTCCTTCCTCTGGGAGTAGGCCGTTTACCAATAAAGCGAGATTGCGGGTAGCTGAGCCTCGCTGGCGGGTGCTTGGCTATCCTCGCCCGCCGAGACGTTCGAGAGCACGTAAGATGCCCCTTTCGTTACCTAGCTCTCTGTGCAGGGCAAGGGCCTCCTCGTACAGGGACGTGGCGCGCCCCTCCTCGCCAGAGGAGCGCGCTACGTCCCCGAGGTTGATCAGGGCGAAGGCTTGACCTGCTTTATCTTGAAGTGCTTCGTAAAGCCGTAAGCTTTCCTCGTGCAGCTCCGAGGCGTGTCCGACCTCGCCACGTTGAAGAGCTGCGACGCCTAGGTTGCACAAGGAGTAGGCCACACCCCGCCTGTCCTCGCGTTTCTTCCAGAGCGCGAGGGCTTCCCCGAACAGATCCGCCGCCCGGGCGAGGTCACCCCGGTGGCGCGCGACGTGCCCGAGGGTGTTGAGCGAGATGGCTGCAGACCTATCATCTCCCAAGAGCCTGCTCAAGCGCAGACCCTCCTCGCTCAGCTCCTCTGCCTCCTCGTCCTCGCCTTTTGCGCGCTTGACATAGCCTAGCATGGCGACGGTGGCGGCGGTGCCGGCTTGGTCTCCGAGCCTGCGGTACGTCGCGAGGCCTTCCTCAACGAGCGTGGTTGACCTGAGGAGGTCTCCTTGTCCGAAGGCCAGCATGCCCGCGCCGAGCAGGGCTTTGGCTCGCTCACCGTCCACAGCCCCGAGGCCACCGCGCGCCGCCTTCTCTAGGAAATCTTCAGTCCAGTTGCGTCCCTCGCCGAAGTAGCCGCGCATCCACCAGAACCAGCTCAGCGCCGCAGCGAGGCGGAGTCCGGCTTCGACGTCACCTCGCTCCTTAGCCCAGCCCAGAGCCGCGCGCAGATTGTCGTGCTCGCCCTCAAGCCTATCCATCCACGCTTCTCCTTCCGCGCCTGTCAACTTCGCTCCAGTAAGCAGACCGTAGATCAGGTCAGCGGCTTCCGCCAGGCCCAAGAAATGGGCGAAGTGCCGCCGTTGTGTATCTTCAGCCTCCCCGCTCTCTTTTAGCTTCTCCCAGGCATATTGCCTCACTGGTTCGAGCATCCCGTAGCGTACCCCATTACCCTTCTCGTCGGGCTTCGCCACGACCAACGACTGCTCGACTAGCCGCCCAAGCATCTCTAGCACGTTCTTGGCAACGATACTCCCCGACGCGCCCACCACCTCCGCCGTCTCCAGCGAGAAGCCGCCAATGAACACCGACAACCTACGGAACAAGAGCTGCTCCTCTGCCGAGAGCAGTTCGTGACTCCAGTCAAGAGTCGCCCACATCGTCCTCTGGCGCTGCGGGAGGTCCCGCGCCCCGATTGCAGATAGGGCTTGGTCCAGCCGCGAGAGGAGGGTGGCAGGATCTAAGAACCTTACCCTCGCTGCCACCAGCTCCAGCGCAAGCGGAAGCCCGGCAAGCCGCCAGCAGATCGCTGCAACCGCCCCGCTATTATGGGGGGTGAGCTCGAAAGCGGGGGAGGCCTCCCGGGCGCGCTCCGCGAAGAGCCTGCCGGACGCCGACCCAACAAGCTCCTCCACGCTCGGAGCTATGGTTGAGGTGGGCAGCGCAAGGGGTGGGACAGGGTACTCTTGTTCTCCCCTCACTCGCAGTGGTGCGCGGCTGGTAACCATCACCGAGAGCTTCGGACAGGTCTCGATCAGCGCGGCGACCTCCGGCGCGGCCTCCAGCACATGCTCGAAGTTGTCCAACACCACCAGCAGCTGCTTTTCTCGCAGGTATGCATGCAGGGTCTCGCGCGGGGTTTGGCCTCTCGCCTCCCTCAACCCCAGCGATTGCGCTACGGTCGGGACTACGAAGCCGGAGTCGCCCAGGGGCGCCAAGGCGACGAATACTATGCCGTCTGGGAAAAGCCCCGTGGCATCCCGCGCCACTTGGATGGCGAGACGCGTCTTGCCAACACCACCAGTGCCAGTAAGGGTAAGTAACCTGACCTCCCGCAAGAAGGTGCTTATCTCTGCCAGTTTCTGTTCGCGGCCCAAGAGTGACGTCGAAGGCGTTGGGAGGTTGGACTTCGAAACGGTTCTCGGTGCACTGGCAGAAGCAGCACTGCCGCGTTTCGGCACGGCTGCCAACAGAGAGGCGTGTTCGTTCTCGGAGAGTTCTAGAGCGTCCGCAATCGTGCGTACGGTATGTGGGAAAGGACGCTTCCTCTCCCCGCGCTCCAACATGCTGATCGCCTTGGCGGTAAGGCCTGCCCTCCAAGCTAGCTTCTCCTGCGTGAGCCCGGCGGCTTCACGCAGTTGCCGCAAACGCGTGCCGAACGGGGCAGGGTGTTTTTGTGTTGTGTTCATAGACTCCCTTTCCACTACGCCCTCAGAATATCAGCGGTACCGGGGCGTGTGCGACGGAGGGGAGTCTGCTGAACTGGCTGGCACGCTCCGAAGTGTTCCAGGACTGTTCCAGCGGTGTGGGTGGTTTGCCGCCACAGTGAGCTGCAGACTCAGGGCACAGAAAGCATCCTAGAGAGGAGGAGATCCTGAACGAGATCAGCTAAAGACAAAGGTTGAGTGTCGCTGAGCGAGAACTACGGAGAGAGGAGATGAAAGTGGAACACACAACGAAAGGGGCTATAACTTACGTCCCACCGGGCGAAGGTAAATCCTTTTGGACGCCAGGCGGCCATATGGCGACGTTCAAGGCAACAAGCGAGGACACTGGCGGAGCCTACACGATCACGGAAGAGACTTGGCCGCCGCAGGTCGGGCCTCCGCCTCACATTCACCACACCCAGGAGGAGACCTTCTACATACTACAAGGGGAGATGGAGTTCGTTACTGACGGCGCCATCACCACCAGAGCTACCGCCGGCTCCTTAGTGCGCATACCAAAAGGAGTGCTGCGAGACTACAGGAACGTCGGGCTCGAACCCGCTAGGGTCCTAGTGTTGTTCGCGCCGGGCGGCTTCGAGGGGTTCTTTGAGGAAGCGGGCGAGCTTGTTACGGACTCATCCGCTCCGCCTGAGGATCCGCCGGATGTGGAGAGGCTCGTGGCGGTCGCTGCGAAGTATGGGGCCGAGATACCACCGCCGCCTGTCGAGCAGTAGTGAGCTCACCCCCTCAGCACGAGGGCTACAAGAAGGGGCATCAAACTGCCAAGGCCAAGCGTGAAAGGGGATAATAGCTATGAATGCTGAACCAACCGGCAGACTCCTTGAGCTTAATGGTGCAAGGATCTATCACGAGGTGCGGGGAAGCGGTCCTTCTGTGCTCTTTATATCGGGCGCAACGGGAGATGGCGGCCACTTTGAGCGGGTAGCCGAGCTTCTATCCGACGAGTTCACCGTCGTCACCTACGATCGGTGCGCCAATTCGCGCAGTCCTCGTCCTGACGGATGGGAGAGTACCTCGACCGAGGAGCAGTCCGAGAACGCCGCCGGTTTGATCGAGGCCTTGGGGCTTGCCCCCACCGTCATCTTCGGCAACAGCGCAGGGGCGATCATCGGCCTCGACCTCGTGATCCGTCACCCGGAGTTGGTCCGTGGAGCCATCCTGCACGAGCCGCCGGTGACTGCGGGCATGTCCAACCCTGAGCAGATGATGGGAGCAATCCAACAGGTTGTCGAGGGCGGCATGCAAAGGGGAGGACCACGAGGAGGGGTTGAGGCATTCTGGCGGTTCGTCGCCGGTGACGAAACATTCGAGAATTTGGACCCGCAACTGCGCGAGCGGATGCTAGGCAATGGGGAGACCTTCATTGGCACCGAGTTGGGAGTTTTCACTTCTTACCGGCCGAACGAAGCGACGCTCGCCGCCGTCGAGGTACCCGTGCGAGTCATGGTGCGCACCGAAAACGCTCCTCCATTCTACGGCGAGGCAGCGCGGTGGCTCGCCGATCGTTTGAACGTCGAGTTGGAGAGGCTACACGGTGGGCACACGCCCTACTTCGATCGGCCGGAAGAGATGGCGGAGACGCTACGGCCGCTGCTTAGAAGCGAACTGTCCGGGCAACCGGTTTAAACCTGGCGACTCCGAGCTTCAGCCCGCCTCCCACGCAGCAACCATGGAGATCGCGAAGAAGGTCTTCTACGCGAGAAGCGAGTTCTGATGCAGAGGGGCCTCGCGCCCGTCCTGGGCTGTCCTCCGGCACCGGGTTTTAGAAGTACAAAACGACCTGCTGAGCTGCGATTCCGCACCCTGCTGACCGACGGCGCACACGAGGAGGTGCGCTTCGAGCGGGTGGCGGTGAGCTCTACCTAATACGAGCGGACTTCCGAGAAGCCACCTTGTCAGCAACCCGGTGAATAAGCAAGGGCCGGGATCCTCTAGCGGGACTCCGGCCCTACCAATGCCCTACAATGATCCTTTAGGCCCTCCAACTTTCCCTTAACAACTCCTCCGGAGGGCCTTTGTATTGCCCGCAGCCTCGGTCCTATACCGGGGCTATAGGGACTGCAGCCTTTT
>JALZFJ010000366.1 GCA_030867425.1 Actinomycetota bacterium
CGAGACCGGCGAACGAGTCTGGCGCGGCAAGCTCGCCACGGTGGGCACCGTGATCTTCCACGATACCACCCAGAGCGGGCTCGAGGCGGCCGGCTTGCCCAGAGACGAATCCATCCCGGTCATAGAGACCGGCGACACGCCGGAGTATTACCGCCAGATCTTCCCAGCCTACTCGGCTATCCTCGCGCTCTGGGTGTTATCCATCGGCTGGCTCCTCTGGAAGAAGAACACGCCGATCTTGGGCCTTTAGCGGGCAGCCATCAGCCGTCAGCTTCTTCGCGGTAGGAGAATGCCAGCGGCGTGAGACGAGGCGTAGCTCAAAGCTCGCCGTACCGCTTCTTCCGCCACCTCTTGCCTCTGATAACCTTGCTGATCACAAAACCGACCGCTGATACCAAAGCTCTGGACACGCCGCCGCGGACTAGCTACATTTGGTTGCGCATATAGCGCGATGGCCACTCGTCAGAGGGGAGCAAATCTTGGGCAGTTTCTTTAGGTTCTCCGAGCGGGGGACGAACCTTCGGACGGAAGTGGTCGCGGGGCTGACAACTTTCATGACGATGGCCTACATAGTCTTCGTCAACCCCTCCATCTTGGGCACCGAAGGGACCGGTCTCTCGGTGTCGGGCGTGTTCTTCGCGACCTGTGCCGCGGCGGCGGCGGCGAGCATCGCGATGGGCTTGGTCGCGAACTTCCCGGTGGCGTTGGCCTCAGGGCTGGGGCTAAACGCGGTCGTGGCCTTCACCCTGATCCTGGGCCAGCAGCTCCCCTGGCAGACGGCGATGGCGGTGGTGATCATAGAGGGCCTGCTCGTCACTATCCTGGTCCTTACCAACCTGCGCGAGGCGGTTATGAACGCCATCCCGCTGTCCTTGAAGTTCGCGATAGCCGTCGGCATCGGGTTCTTTATCGCGTTTATCGGGCTAAAGAACGCCGGCATGGTGGCTGCAGACCCGGTAACCTACCTGAGGCTGGGGGACTTCACCCAGGGACCCGTCCTGCTCGCGGTCTTCGGGCTCGCCTTGACCCTGGCGCTCGTCGCTCGCGGCTTCAGGGGCGGCATCATCGTCGGCATCCTCATTACCGGGGCGATCGGTATGGTCTTCGGGATCGTGCCGCTACCCAGCGGGGTCGTGGACTTCAGGTTCGATACCTCCACTATTGGCGGCGGGGTCTTGGCGTTGCCGGACGCCTTGCGGCTCTCGCTGGTCCCGATAATCTTCGCCCTCTTCATGACGGACTTCTTCGACACAATGGGCACCGTCATAGCGGTCGGCCAGGAGGGAAAGCTTTTGGACGAGGAGGGCAGGCCGCCGAGGTTGAAGAGGATACTGCTCGTAGACTCCCTGGCCGCGGTCGGAGGCGGAGCCACGGGCGCGAGCTCCGTCACCAGCTACATCGAGAGCGGCTCGGGCGTCGCCGAGGGAGGTCGGACGGGGCTGACGAGCGTGGTAGTGGGGGTACTCTTCCTGCTCGCGTTGCCTTTTTCGCCCCTTATCTCGGTCATAGGCGGCTCGGTACCGATCCCCAACCCCGAGGGGGGGCAGGACATTCTCGTCTCGCCCGTCACCGCGCCAGCCTTGATCGTGGTCGGCTTCCTGATGATGACGGCGGTGCGCTTCATCCCCTGGGAGCAGGCGGACGAGGCGATTCCGGCCTTCCTCACTATCCTGACCCTACCTTTGACCTTCAACATCTCCTACGGCATCGGCTTCGGGTTCATCTCCTACGTGCTCATAAAGCTCGCCCGCGGCAAGCCAGGCGAGGTACATCCCCTGCTCTACGGCGTGGCGATCCTCTTCGCTCTAGCCTTCCTAGTGTCCGAGTAGGAGAGCTTGCCGTTTCTATCGGGAATTTCGCCTGCAAGGCGTTTACCGCGCGCGGCGGCGGGGTAGAAGTTATCGATAAACCACGTAATGCTACACTGAGCCGTAATGGTGAAGCTGGTGTGGAGAGCATGAATGGCAAGGGGGAGGTGAGTTAACCGTGGGCATTCTGGCCTGGATCGTGGTGGGCCTTATCGCCGGGATACTGGCCAAGATCGCTATGCCGGGCCCGGACCCCGGCGGGATAATTTTGACTATCGTTATCGGCATAGTGGGAGCTCTGATCGGCGGCTTCGTGGTCAACAGCCTGCTGGGAGGTCCCGGGGTGACAGGTATAAACCTTTCGTCCATCCTGGTGGCGACTTTGGGCTCCATCATCTTCCTGGCCATATACCGGTTGATCACACGCCGGGCAGCGTGAGGCCCCGGGCGTACTCTTTGCCGAGCGTCGGTAACGGGTCGGGCGTAAGTCTTTAGAGAAGGGAGAACGAAAGCATGAGCGAAGACAGGACCCAGCAGCAACGGCAGCAGCAGGAGAGTCCGCTCCAGACGGAGCGCGGCGGCACCAACATCGAGAACACCGTCGTCCAGAAGATCGCCGGTATCGCCGCGCAGGAAGTGGACGGCGTGCGGATGGGCGGCGGCAGCTCCCAGGCGATCGGCGGTATCCTGAGCAGCGTGACCGGCGGCAACGTCGGCGGCGGCGGCCAGTCCCGCGGGGTCTCCGTGGAGGTCGGCGAGGTCGAGTCCGCGATCGACGTGACGCTGACGGTCGAGTACGGCAAGTCCATCCCCCAGATCGCCGAGGCGGTCCGGAGGAACATCATCAACCGCGTCGAGAACCTCGTCGGCCTCAACGTTACGGAAGTCAACATCTCGGTCAACGATGTGTTCTTCCCGGAGCAAGAGCGGCAGCAAGAGCAGGAGCAGCGCCAGCGCGAGCTTGAGCAGCAGCAGGCCGAACAGGAGCAGAGGGTCCGGTAGGGGGCTTTGGCCGAAGACTTGCAACTCGCGAGGGCTGTCTCAGAAGCGGCCCTCGCCACCAACGGGGTCTACTCTTTGGGCGCCGGGCGCTACGTCGAAGCCGCAACCTACGGCGCGGGCGATAAGGTGACCGGGGTGGTCGTGGGCCCGGACGAGGTAAGGGTGCACATCGTTCTCCGTTACCCGCTCCCCGAGCCGATCCCGGTCCTCGCCGAACGCATCCGAGAGAAAGTGAGGCCGAGGGCGGGGGGTCGGGCCACGACTGTGGTGGTGGAGGATTTGGAAGTGGTCCAGGATGAGAATCTTTAACAGGATAGTGCTCATCCTGCTGCTCGCCGGGCTCTTCGTGCTCGGGGTGTTTACGGTGCTCTACGCCTTCGACATAGCCGGCTATGATCTTGCGGACCTGCCCAACGCCCTGGGGCTCAGCGACTTCTACGACGGTCTGCAGGCTTTCGTCGGTGACGTAGAGAGCCGCGATCTGAACGTCCTCAACCTCGCCACGCTGTTCCTCATCGCGCTTCTGGGCCTCGTGCTGCTCATCCTCGAACTCAAACCACCGACGCCCCGAAGGGTGCGTATGCAACAGGGAACCTACATCACCCGGAGCGCCGTCAGGACCGAAGCCACCGCGGCCGCCGATCAGAACCCCGAGGTGCTCCAGTCTGACGTGACCGTCAAGGCCCAGAGAAGATCAGGAGCCAGGGTAGACATAAGGGGCAGCGTCCGCCCAGGGGCGGACACCCGCAGCATCCGGTCGGAAGTGCAGGAAGGAGTGCAGCGCCGCCTGGCCCAGTTGGGCGTACCGATCAGTAACCTCAACGTGCGTATCGTCGAATCCGACCCACGCCAGACGCAGACGAGGGTGAGATGAACGCCTTTAACCGCCTGGTCATGCTGATCATAAGCCTGCTCCTGATCGCCGTGCCGGTGTTTCTGCTATTGGTCGGCTTCGGCGTCATCCCGGCAGACGAGGTAAACGAGTACACCAACTACCGGGGCGCTCTGAACTCTTTGGGCGGCCTCTCCGTCTCAGATTTCAACCCCGGAGTCCGGACCGTGGCAGGTATCGTCGGCGCCTTAGTAGCGCTCGTGGCCCTGCTCCTCCTTTTGAGGGAGCTCACCTTTGGACGTCCGGTCGCGAGGAGGGCCTATATAGAAGACACGCCGGGCCAGGAGACCGTCGTCACGGCCCAAGCCGTGCGCCACCTCGCGGAAGGCGCGGCTAGGGAGGTCGGAGCCGCCGACCCCAGCTGCCGCCTGGCCTCAGATAACGATCGCCGCTACGAGGTGTTGTGCGACATCCAGGTCTCGAGGACGCAGAATTTCACCGAGCTCGCGAGCCGCACTAGGGACAACATCCGGAGGGTCCTCGAAGAGCAGCAAGTGCCCGTAAAAGACGTCGAAGTCACAGTGCGGGGAACCACGTCTTAGGAAGGGAGTACTATGATCACGCTTAACTACAAGGTGCTGGGGGCCATCATCGGCGCGCTCGTGGTGTTCTTTTTGTTCGAGATCGGCTTCGAGGAGACGATCGTCGTCCTGATATTCGCCGTCATAGGGTACTTCGTCGGCAGCTACATCAGCGGAGAGTTCGACATCGAGGACGTCCAGCGGCGCATACAACAACGCAGGTAAGAGTGAATTTTCTCCTTCTTCTCCCGTAAGGGGCTAGTATCTCCATGCCTTGCCAAAGACCGTTCTCGTGCGGGGTAGCGTCCGAGCGTTTATGATGTCTCCTTGTGAAGGTAGCGCTTAAAGAGATCCTGGACGCGGCGCTCGCGGCGGCGCAGCCTGGGAGGACTATGCGCCGGTTCTTAGGTGTAGAAGACGGGCATGTAATAGTCGGGGACGAAATCTTCGAGCCGCGTCGCGTCTTCGTGCTGGCGGTGGGTAAAGCCTCGGGAGCGATGGCCCGGGCTGCTGGAGAAATCCTGGGAGATGCCCTGGACAGCGGCCTGTGCGTAGTCAAGGGCGGCCACGAGGAGCCATCGTCCTCCTTCGAGGCCGTCGCAGCCGGGCACCCGGAGCCCGACGAAGGGAGCGTCCAGGCGGCAGAGAAGGCAGAAGAATTTTTGGAAGGACTTGGGGACGACGATCTCCTCCTGGTCCTCGTCTCCGGCGGGGCGTCGGCGCTCCTCGCGGATACGGCGCCCGGCATCTCCCTCGAGGACCTGAAGACCCTGAATGAAGCGCTCTTGAGGAGCGGGGCGGAGATCGGGGAGATCAACACCGTCCGCAAGCACGTCTCGACGCTAAAAGGCGGAGGCCTGGTGCGCAAGGCGGCGCCCGCCCGCGTCGCGGCGCTCCTGCTCTCGGACGTCGTCGGCGACGAGCCTTCATCTATCGGCAGCGGCACCACCGCCCCGGACCCGACGACCCTCGAAGACGCGAGGAAGATACTCAAGCGGTACGGGATCGAGCCGCCACAGAGCATCGCGCACCACCTCGAAAAAGGACACGAGACGCCCAAGCCTGGAGACGAGGCTTTCGAGAAGCTCACGAACCTCATCGTCGGCGGCGGGCGCCTCACGGCATCTGCCGCGGCAGAGAAGGCCCGCGAGCTCGACTACGAGCCCCTCCTGCTGTCCACGTACCTCACTGGGGACGCGAGGGACGTGGCCGGCCTCCACGCGGCGATCGTAAAGGAGGTCCTGGAGAGCGGCAACCCCCTGGCCCCGCCGTGCGCCCTCGTCACCGGCGGGGAGGCGACAGTCGTGGTGCGCGGGGAGGGTACGGGCGGCCCCAACCAGGAGTTCGCCCTGGCCTTGGCCATCGAGTTGGAGGGTATCGAGGGTTGGGCGGCACTCGCCGTGGACACCGACGGGAACGACGGCCCGACCGACGCCGCGGGGGGACTCGTAACCGGCGCTTCCGCTGCCCGTATCCGCGAGAGCGGCGTAGAACCGGCCGAGGCCCTCGACGAGAACGACTCGTACGCAGCGTTGGAGGCTGGGGATGCTCTGGTCAGCACTGGTCCCACAGGCACGAACGTCAACGACCTGCGGGTGGTGCTCGTCTCCGGCGAGGCGCATCCCCGATAGGTGGCTCCCCTGCGGTGAGCGAGGAAGCGTGGCAACAGCTTAGGAACTGGAGTCAGGACCCGTACACGGTTGCCGTTCTCACGGACATAGACGGTACACTCGCCCCCATCGTTCCGACACCGGACAAGGCAGAGGTCAACGAGGAACTGCGGGAACTCTTGCGTCGTCTGGGCGAGAAGTACCGCGTCGTGGCTGGCGTCAGTGGCCGTCCGGCCGCTGACGCTCTGCGGCTCGTAGGGATCGAGGAGATCGTGTACTACGGCAACCATGGGTTCGAGATTCTGCGCTCAGGCGAGGTGGAGGTCGTCCCCGAAGCTGCACCCTACAAAGAAAAGGTAGAGGAGCTCGAAAGGAAGGCGCGAGAGGAGCTGGAACCTCTCGGCGCCTTCGTTGAGGAGAAGGGCGTCACGGCCTCGGTCCACTACCGGAACGTCTCACCAGCGGCCGGGGAGCGGTGCAAAGAGTTCGTCGAGCGCGAGGGAGAGCGGCTGGGGCTGAGGGTCACCGTAGGGCGTGGCGTGATCGAGGCCCGGCCCCCCATCCGCGCCGACAAAGGAACGGCTGTCCGCAAGCTCCTCGAGGAGTACGAACCCGAGAAGGCGCTCTTCATCGGCGACGATACCACCGACCTCGACGCCTTCCGGGAGCTCAAGAAGTTGCGCGAGGAAGGCGTGCTCTCGGAGACGCTGCGAATCGGGGTAAAGAGCGAAGAGGGGCCACCGGAGATCGTCTCTGAGGCCGACTTGGCCGTCGACGGGGTCGAAGAGGTCGGGAAGGTGTTGCAGGCGTTGGCGGGTGAAGGCTAGGTTCGATCCCTGAACCGTCCGAGGATGGCCACCACAGGAAACTCGAAGAGGTAGCTATGGCTCCCCCTTCACTTGCGCTGCTCTTTATGGTCTGCTATGTCCTTTAGCTGTGCCTCGGCCCACTCTTCAATAGTGTTGGCCAAGAGGGACTTCTTGAGGGCCTCGGCTTTGTGTCGGCGCTCTGCTTCGGGCATGGTGAGGGCTTCATGCAGGGCGTCAGCCTGTTCGTCCAGGTCGAAGGGGTTAACGGTGAGGGCATGCTCTCCTAGCTCCTCGTATGCGCCGGCGTTCTCGGAGAGGACTAGGACACCGTTCTTTTCGTTGACGACGACGGCTTCTTTGGCGATGAGGTTCATACCGTCGCGGACGGCGT
>JALZFJ010000394.1 GCA_030867425.1 Actinomycetota bacterium
GGGGGTGAAGGTCAGCGCCGTCGAGGTGAAGGACGTGGAGATCCCGCAGCAGATGCAGCGGGCGATGGCGAGGCAGGCCGAGAGCGAGCGGGAGAGGCGGGCGAAGATAATAGCTGCTGAGGGGGAGTACCAGGCGTCTCAGAGGCTCAGGCAGGCGGCGGACCGCCTGGAGAGCCCGACCGCATTGCAGCTTAGGCTTTTTCAGACGCTGAACGAGATCTCCTCCGAGAACAACTCCACCGTCATCCTCCCCGTCCCGATGGACCTCTTCAGGCCCTACCTGCAGGGTCCGGACGGTGCTGGGGACGGCTACGCCCAGAGGTCGTCCGAGGAGCGGCGCAGGGAGGAAAGGGAGGCCGAGCGTCGTTACGAGGAGGCTGTGGAGAACCGGCCATCCGGAGAGGAACCCACCCTTTAGGGATCTTCCGCTACGCGGCAGCAGTAGACTTTGCGCATCCAACTGCTTTCGCGGGTTAGACACTGCTCGCCCCTGGGTAAGAGATAGTGAAGACACAGGGACGTAGGCGCTTGTGCCGGGTCTCTGGAGGCGAACAAGTATGACCTGCGAAGCTATGGAGAACCAAGAGGAAAAAGGGTCCAAGACCGCCGAGCCCGTCGTCCTGGAGCTACCGAGCAGTTCGGAGTACATCTTGCTCGCCCGGCTGGTCGTCTCCTGCGCGGGGCAGCTCGCCGGGTTCGAGCCCGAGGACGTCTATGATCTTAAGCTGGCCGTTACGGAGGCAGCCACCAACGTCATCCGGCACGCGGCGGTCGAATCCTTCCAGATCGAGTACAAGGTCCACCCCCGGGCGGTGGAGATAGCCGTCGTCGATAGGGGCGGAGGCTTCGATGTCGAGGAGCTTACCGGCAATCTCGACGAGCACGGCGGCTTCGGCCTAGCGGTGATCCAAAGCCTCATCGACGAGGTGGTCGTGGACTCGACGGCGAGCGGCACGCGCCTGAAGATGATCCGGCGTGGAACACCTCCCGAATAATCGAAACTTAAGGTACTTTAGAGCGGTTTCATAACGAGAGCGCTCGCGATATCTTATAGCCGCGATGCTGGAAGAAGCCGCGGGCGTCCTCCTCGTACACAGCCGACAACGCTCTCCCACTAGCTATGATGAGCGCCTCTAAGCTCCTCGCCTTGACTTTCCTCAGCAGCGTCATCACTTCGGAGAACGCTTCCTCTATGGGGTTGAAGTCGGCACCATAGCTCGGCAAGAAAACGAGTGAGCAACCGTGCCCGTCGAGCAGGTCCCTAACCATTCGCATCTTGTGCACCTGTAGGTTGTCCATAACCATGGTCTACCCGGTTTCAATGCTGGGCACAGGAAGGGCTCGATGTAGTGCAGGAAGGCTTCTCTATCGCCGGAGCCTCCTATGCTCATCGAGGCGCCCGTCCCCTCTAGGGAGAACGAGCAGATCAGCGTAACGTTGTTCTTCCAGTTATTGAGTGCTTTCCCAGGAGCCCCTCTGGCCTTTGGGAGCCCTCGCCCACAGCGGCACCATGCGCACGCGGGTCGAGCACTCGTCCACTAAGATAAAACGTCTCGGCTCTCTACGCCCCTAAGGCGCCTTCTGCAAGCACTTCTTTTCTCTTCGTCTCGCTCAGAGGCCACCAAACCCTTTTCTTGAGCGTCCACCCGAGCTTCCCGCGGATCGCCCGGCTCATCGGGGCCAAAGGAAAGGCACCTTCACGTCCCGCCTTTGCTCCCACAGGGCACATTTGTTCTCTTGGGTAGAGAGGATGCTCCGCTTGCGCCCCGTCGAGGTCCTGGGCTCGAGGTCCTCGCCCTCCCTTCGGCGCTTCACCTAGCGTTTGATGGTCGAACGGGAGGCCCCGAAGAGGTCGGCGATCTCTGTTCTTGGCAGACCCCGATCCACGGCTTCTAGTACCCCTGACTCGAGATCCTTTGAGTAAGCATTCACACCCTACCGTTCTAGCAGAGACCTTTCAATCTACAAACAGCTCTAAGACTCACGGGCACACTTTCACCCCCTAGCGGGTTGCGCCTGCGCGCGGCGGCAAAATATACTCTTACGCGTAATAAATATGCCGTTTGTATGCCGTTTACTGGCGTCGATCAGGGAGGGTCTTGCAACAGGTCAACGCGGGCAACAAGTCTCTAGCTAACTACCGCAGTATCGTCCGGCGAGAGCTTTACGAGGAGCTACAGGACCTTTCGGAGCGCCTGAAGGGCGTCCGGGTTTTGCACGTGAACGCCACGAGCTTCGGTGGGGGCGTCGCGGAGATCCTGTACACCCTGGTGCCCCTCATGCGTGACGTGGGCCTCCAGGCGGAGTGGGGCGTGATGTTCGGGGCGGAGCCCTTCTACAGTGTCACCAAGAACATCCACAACGCTCTGCAAGGAGCCCCGTACGAGTTGAGCACCGACGCCCGCGCCATCTATGAGGAGTACAATCGCCAGTCGGCTAAATCCTTGCAGAACGAGTGGGACATCGTCTACGTGCACGATCCTCAGCCGGCGCTGCTCAAGCATTTCTCGGGCGGGCTCTCGCCCGAGACGAAGTGGATCTGGCACTGCCACCTAGACACCTCGACCCCTAATCGCGAGGTCCTCGACTACCTCTCCCCGTACATAAAAGACTACGACGCCCAGGTCTACACCATGGAGGAGTACACCCCGCCGAACCTTGATCTTCCCGGGTTGGTGATCATACCCCCGGCCATAGACCCCCTCTCGCCGAAGAACATGGTCCTCTCGGCCGACGATGCCAGCTTCATCACCAACCAGTTCGGCGTGGACGCCGAGAGGCCTTTTATCCTCCAGGTCTCGCGCTTCGATCCGTGGAAGGACCCTCTAGGCGTCATAGACGTCTACCGCTTGGTGAAGGAGGAGATCCCCGAGGTCCAGCTCGTGCTCGCGGGCTCCATGGCTCACGACGATCCCGAGGGCTGGGACTACTGGTATAAGACCGTCAACTACGCAGCGGGCGACAAGGACATCTTCCTCTTCTCAAACCTCACCAACGTCGGCGCCATCGAGGTCAACGCCTTCCAGTCCAAGGCGGACGTGGTGATTCAGAAATCCATCCGCGAAGGTTTCGGGCTCGTGGTGACGGAGGCGCTCTGGAAGGCCAGGCCCCTGGTCGCCTCGCGCGCGGGCGGTATCCCGATGCAGGTAGTGGATGGGGGAGGTCTGCTCGTGGAAGACATACCGGAAGCCGCGCTCGCCTGCACCAAGATCCTCAAAGATCAGGCGTTTGCTCGCCAGATGGGCCGTCGCGGTAAGGAGCACGTCAGGAAACACTACTTGACCCCCCGCCTCCTGCGCGACGACCTCCTGCTCTTCGCTAAACTGCTCGGCATGTAGACACGAACGCCGCGAGGAGGGATACGATGGTCGCACAAAACGCAAACACTCGGTTCATCATCGTCTCGAATCGGGGACCGGTTACCTTCTCTCGGGACGAGTCGGGCGAGCGCGACTACTCCCGAGGGGCCGGCGGGCTCGTCACGGCCTTGAACGCCGTCTCGCGCCGCCAGGAGGACGCCGTCTGGATCGCCTCGGCACAAAGCGAAGAGGACGCGCGCCTCGCCGAGGAGAGCTTCGAGGAAGGCACACCCTACGAGGTCGAGGGCCTGAAGGTGGTGCTCGTCGAGCACGCAGAAGAAGCATACGACCTCATGTACAACCGCCTGGCCAACCCCCTGCTCTGGTTCGTCCAGCACGGCCTTTACAACCTCCCCTACGTCCCTGCTTTGGGCGACGATACGCAGAGGGCCTGGGAGGAGGGCTATTTATCCGTCAACAAAAACTTCGCTGAAGCCGTGACGCGCGTCCTCGAAAGCTCGGAAGGAGATGGGGAGCCCGTGATCCTCGTCCACGACTACCAGCTCTACATGGTCCCGCAGTTCTTGCGGGAACGCCTGAAAGGAGACGCCTTCGTCTCCCTTTTTGTCCACATTCCCTGGCCGGATCCCGAGTGGTGGCGCGTCCTGCCGCGGTACGTGCGAGAAGGCATCCTAAAAAGCCTCCTCGAAACCGACATCGTCGCTTTCCATACGAAGGGTTACGCCCGGAACTTCATCCGCACGGCCCGCGGGGTGCTAGGGGTGGAGGCGGACGAGGCGAAGGGTGTGATCTATCCCGGAGAAGGCCGCGAGGTGTGGGTGCGTCCGTACCCGATCTCCATAGACCCGGACGAGTTCAAGGAGCTTGCCCGGAGCGAGGAGGTCATAAAGGAGGAAGAGTCTATAAAGAACCTCCCTGGTAAACTCCTGCTCCGCGTGGACCGGATGGACCTCTCGAAGAACATCGTCCGCGGCTTTCAAGCCTACGACCGAATGCTCGAACGTCACCCGAAGATGCGGGGAGAGGTCACCTTCCTCGCCCGGTGCCAGCCCTCTCGGGGCGACATCCCCGAGTACGCTAGGTACGCGGAGGACATCCAGGAAACCGCCGACGAGGTCAACCAGAAATACGGCACAGGCTCCTGGGAACCCATCGTGCTCTCTATGGAGGACAACTTCCCCCTCTCCGTCGCCGCCTACAAGAACTACGATGCCCTCCTCGTCAACGCCGTCCGCGACGGTATGAACCTCATCGCCAAAGAAGCCGTCGTCGTCAACGAAAAGAACGGTGTCCTAGTCCTCTCCGAGAACGCCGGCGCATACGAGGAGCTAGGAGAGCATGCCCTCACCGT
>JALZFJ010000012.1 GCA_030867425.1 Actinomycetota bacterium
CGGTAGTAAACAGGAACTGATGCGGAGATTCCTGGAGTCGGCTCACGATCTCAGTGATCCCAACCACTCGCACGGGAGCCTCAGCATGCACCGCGTTTGCACCGAGATCGGCCTGACGCCCAACGACCCCTACCAGATGATAATGAGCGCGCATTTCCGCACCGGCAACCTGGCCGCGGCCACGGGCGACCGACTCACTATAGCCCGCAACGCGGACGTTTGGGCGAAAGTCCAGATCACCTGTCCAGATCACCTACCGATCCGAACCTCCCGAGACCAAAGGGGCAGAGTGCGAATAGTGTGCAGAATTCAGAAGAGTCCAGGGAAGCGCCGAGTATCTTCTGAGGGGGCACCCCGAGATGAGCCTCTATGAGGTCACCGGCGAGCGCGAGCCTTAAGGTCGCGGCGTCCCGTCCTAGAGCTGGGCGCGCGAGACGTACCCCTGGTCCTCATTCTCCGGCGGTTGGTACTCACCTTTGCCCAGCACCCCGAACGTGACTGCGATGAGCAGGATCAGTACCACGATCAGGAACAGGTAAGCTATATTTTCCCGCACACCATCTCCCTTGCTACGGACTTGCCCGGGACCATTCTACCCTAACCCCACCTACTATCGCGGAGAAAATGGCCCTCGCCGAGGCAATATTTACAGGCCTGTAAGCGACGTTCATGGTGTACAATGTTACTGTTTGTAGCAGTCTCGTTCTCAAGGGCTTGATGGCGACCGAGGTTTTCGGCGAGTATGGCGAGTTGCAGGAGCAGGAGTGCAAAGAGCTCCTGGAAATCCTGCGCAACATGGGGATCGCCACGGCCGACAGGGCGTACCAGCCGGGGGATGCCATCTACAGCGAGGGCGAGTACGGCGATGCCCTATACGTTCTCATCTCCGGCGTCGTGAAGCTATTCAGGCCCTACTCGGGGAGCAAGGAGGCCACTCTGCGCCTCCTGAAGCCGTGGGATATCTTCGGCCACCTAGCGTTCGCCGGGGAGACGAGACAGCGCGCCTACGCCGAGGCCGTTACCGAGTGCAAGGTCACGAAGGTGCCCAAGATCTTCGTGGAGCGGGCCATACGGCGGGATCCGCGGGTGGCTCTGAAGGTGATGACGCTACTCGAGCTAAGGCTCGTGCAGTACGAGGAGCTTGTCAAGTGCCTCCTCCCCCGAGAGACCGAAGTGCGATTGGCGAACCTCTTGCCCATACTCGCCCAAAAGTTCGGAGAGAAGGATCCACTGGAAAGCTCCGTGACGATTGACATCAGGCTTACCCACCAGGATCTAGCTGCGATGGTCGCCTCTACGCGCGAGTCCGTCACGAAGGTGCTCAACGAAATGCGCAGCCGCGGCGTCGTCGAGGTGGAAGGCGGTCGCATCACCCTCAAAGACTACGCAGCGATATTGGAGCTTAGCCGGATCTAAGAGCGGTTGACTTTCGGTGATCAGCCACCGGCAAAGGCGTCGTGGCGCTTCGTCGCCCGATTTACCCTCTGCCAGTTTTTACTTTCGAAGCCGTCAAGACGCTCGCCGAACGCGAACCGGGATGCTTAAATACCGGCGGTCGAAAGCCGATCGCTGACTGCCGATGACCGGCAGCTAAAACGAAGGGCGTATGGCATGCTGGAGCTCATAGAAGCGATTTTCTTGGGCATAGTGCAGGGGCTTACGGAGTTCCTGCCGGTCTCGAGCTCGGGGCATCTGCTCCTCGGACAGTACTTTCTAGGCCTGGACCAAGATAGCTTCGGGCTCCCTTTTGACGCAGCGATACACACGGGGACCGTGGTCGCCGTAGTCTCGTTTTTTTGGCGGGATCTGCTAGGGATGGTGCGCGCGTTCTTGCGGTCTTTGCGTGGGCCGGATTTCTCGGATACCGGCCAGCGTATGGCCTACTTGATACTAGTCGCGACCGTCCCGGCGGGCATTATAGGGTTTCTCTTTGAGGACTTCTTCGAGACGGCGGTAAGGAACCCCTGGATCGTGGTCTTCAACCTGGTGCTGGTCGGGGCTCTGTTCATCGTCGGGGAGGCCGTCGGGCGCAAGAGAAGAAAGGTAGGGGAGCTACGCCTCCCAGAGGCGTTGGGGATCGGGCTCGCCCAAGCGACGGCGCTCGTCCCCGGCATCAGCCGCTCGGGGGCGACCATTACCCTGGGACTGTTCTTGGGCCTAAGGAGGGATGAGGCAGCCCGGTTCTCCTTCCTGATGAGCGTCCCAATAACGGCCGCCGCCGCGCTCCTGAGCCTCGCGGAGGTGGGAAGCGAGGGGATGAGTGCCCACGAGGTGCTGCTCTTCGTGTCCGGCTGCGTCTCCTCCGGCATCGTAGGGTACATCGCCATAAGGTTCCTCCTGAACTTCCTGGCCGGCCACTCCTTGAGGGCCTTCGCCTACTACCGGTTTGCCCTGGCCGTGGTCGTGGCCGCCTTGCTCGTGATTTTGTAGGTGTCGGGCATTGGCATATGGGACGGATGGCGAAACCCTTACACGCCGTCTTGGAGTGGGACGAAGCCTGAAGAAAGGCAGCCGCTGACTACCTCTCTTTGCGCAAGCGATGAAGAACACGGGCAGAGATTCAATCTGGAACCTGACAGCTGATGCCTGGATCCTTTGACAAAGCACAAGCCGATTTGGTACCTTAGTCAATACCATGCGCGACCGAGCAACAGGGATTCTTGCCGGAGAGTTCGGAAGCTCCCGCCCGGTCGTCCGGCGATTTATCTAGGAGAGGCGTACCCGCCCCGGGCGCGGCTGCGTTTCTCCGCCGATTGCTTCGTAACCTACAGATAAGTATGAAAGGTTCTTCTCCGGGATGTTTGCTTTGGATGATTGTATGGAAACCCCGAACGTTTTGAGGGGCGCTCGTGTTCGCTGAGCGAGGCGTCGCGGGGACGCCCAATGAGATGGACGGCTTGCGGGCTGGGATAGACGTGATCGACGAGGAGATAGTCAGGCTCCTCGACGAGCGGGCACGGCTGGCGCGCCGGATAGGTGAGATAAAGCTCGCGGAGGGCCTCGAAGCCTACGCCCCAGCCCGGGAGCGCAAGGTGCTCGACCGGATCTCGCTTCTGGGCCAAGGAGACTTCCCCAAGGCGGGCCTGGAGGCGGTCTTCCGGGAGATAATCTCCTCTTCGATCTCCCTCGAAGCGCCGCTGAAGGTTGCCTACCTCGGGCCCGAATCCACCTTCACGCACGAGGCGGCACGGCGCGCCTTCGGGACGAGCGTCGAGTTCGAGCCGCACGCGACGGTCTCTGAGGTCTTCGCGATGGTCGAGCGGGGCGAGGCCCAACACGGGGTCGTGCCGGTGGAGAACTCGATGGAGGGGGCTGTGACGCACACGCTGGACGAGCTGATGGCGAGCCCGTTGAAGATCTGCGGCGAGGTGTACCTCCCAATCTCCCAGAACCTCCTCTCCGGGGAGGAGTCCCTCGCAAAGATAAAAACCGTCTACTCGCATCCGATGGCCCTGGCCCAGGCGGCGACCTGGCTCAGGCATGAGATGCCGCACGCGGCACTCGAGGAGGTCGAGTCCACGGGAGAAGCTGCCCGGAGGGCTGCCGAAGCGCCCGAAACAGCGGCGATCGGGAGTGTTCTGGCCGCCGACGCTCACGAGCTTTCGGTACTCGCCACCAACATCCAGGATGCCCGGACGAACGCGACGAGGTTCATCGTGCTCGGGCGTTCCTGGGCAGAGCCCACCGGCAAGGACAAGACCAGCGTGGTCTTCTCCTTCAAGGACCGTCCCGGCGGCCTCAAGGACGCGCTCTCGGCCTTCGCGGACGACGGGATCAACCTGACGCGTATCGAGAGCCGCCCTTCCAGGCGGCGGGCGTGGACATACGTGTTCTTCGCGGATTTTCAGGGGCACCCCGAGGAGGATAGGGTGGTGGGGGCGCTGAAGAACCTCGAGGAGCGTTGCACTTACGTGCGCCTGATTGGGGCCTACCCCGAGGTCTCGAGCGAGGTCTTTCCGCAATAGTGCAAAATCAGTGAGTGGTGCGTTCTTGCGCCCTTCTGACCAACAGTAGCGCCAAGCTGGAACTGGTGGGGGAGTAAACCGGCGGACTTCTTAGCTAGCGTGCCGCCTCGGGGAGGGCCAAGGCGTGGGTGGCAAGGAACAACACCTTCGGCAGCCTCGTCGAGGGGCCATTTCCGAAGATGCCGGGCGGTGAAAGTCCCAAGGAGTTCCCCGTGGAGAATGAGGAGGCCTGCTACTCTTCGTCCAGCCGAGACGACTAGCTCTCGTCGACTAAAAGTACGAAAGCAGGGAGCTGCGATTCTGAGCTTTATAACATGAACTATCGCAGAGCTAAAACTAGCGCGGACGGGGAGTAAGTAGCCTGCTCAGCCCGCCCAGCGCTCCTAGAGACCCGCCCGGGCCTCCTCACCAGGCGGGTCTCTTACCTAATAGGCGCGGCTCCCCGGTCCTAGAGCTCTCTACCCCTCCCGAGCGGGGCGCAGCGAGCTCACTTTGCATCGGACGGATATGATGGTTATGCTACATGAGCTGCGGGGCCTACTCCATCACGGGTGATCTGATCTTTCGTTCCCGGTCCCGCGCGAGGCCGGAGAATGCCCTGCTTCCCGGCCTTTTCGTGCTCTACCCCCGCCGGTCCTAACGCTCCAGGACCGCCTCGGCGTATCTGGCGCTAACTTCTGCATAATACTTGATAGGCTCGCCTTGCTTAGTCGTCGGCCTACCCCTAGCGGACTGGGGCTGCTAGGCCCCGGTCCTTGGTCGCTAGCCCCTTACTTGAACCAGACGACCGCGAAGGACTACCGCTTATACGAGGTCCCGGTGTCCCGAAGCCGGAGCGATAACAGATAGTCATTAGCGGTGAGTGCCGACATCAGCCCGAGACCGCCGATCACCCGCCCCCGCTCGGGCGTCCCCTTCGCCAAGACCAAAGCGTAGATAAAGGCCATCACGGCATTTAGGAGCGCACGGGCCCCCATCCACTCCGATCGGCGACGGCCCAGGA
>JALZFJ010000024.1 GCA_030867425.1 Actinomycetota bacterium
GCCCTGGTTGGTCCTATAGGTATCCCCATAGCGATGGGGATAGCTATCTTACGCTACCGGCTCTATGAGATAGACCTCATCATCAACCGCACCCTTGTCTACGGCCTTCTGACGGCCACCCTAGCCCTCTTCTACTTCGGCAGCGTAACCGCCTTACAATATCTCTTCAGCCTACTAACCGGCCAAGGCAACACCCTCGCTATCGTAGCTCCACACTAGCTATAGCCGCCCTGTTCAACCCTCTTAGAAGACGCATCCAGGGGTTTATCGATAGGCGCTTCTATAGGAGAAAGTACGATGCGGCAAAGATCCTAGAGGCGTTTGGTACCAGGCTTAGAGACCAGACAGATCTGGAGAAGCTCTCAGAAGATCTCGCGGGGGTAGTGGATGAGACTATGCAACCAGCACACCTCTCCGTAATACTGCGCTCTGAGGTTCCTTCTTCTACTACTACTAAGGAGCAAGGCCAGCAGGAGGATCAGCAAACCACAAGGCATGAGGAGGACTGAGTTCAAAGAAGACTAACCTGTTCGGCAATTCGGTGAATAAAGGCAACGAGGCCTCCCCCTACTACGCTCTGTAGGTGCAAGCCCTAATAGCCAACTAATCGAGGGAGAGAGGGCTTGCCCAAAGCCGTGCTTGGGGCTGCTATGGGGCGTCCTCGGCCTCCTGGCGCCGCTCCTCGGAGCAGCTCTTCAGGGCCTCGAGCCTCGCCTTCAGGTCCTCGCCGCCCCGCACGTTAACCACTTCTTCTGGCTTCCGACACGCCCCTTCTGAAAGCTGCGGTGTGTAGGAGTAGTGACAGGAGGCCCCTCAAAACGATCGGGCTTGTTCTTGCACTAAACTCTTGATACCGTGAGCGCGACCAGTATACTTGTACGCTAACTAACAAGTACGGGAGGAGAGGGTCGTGCCGGTAGCGAATCACCGCTACGATTGCACCACCCACCTTTGGGAGACAAGTTGCCCAAATTGCGATGATACAGTCTACTTCTTCTCTTACTCCCGCAGGTGCATGAGAAGGGAGGAGGCACCGTGACCAGCGAACGTTACGCGGAAGAACACCAGAGCTCAACAGCACTACCACCGAGCCCAGGAGGAGTACAACCTAGCCCGCCTTATGCGTTCTACGTCGTAGTAATCGCACTTGGTCTGGCCGCGACTGTTTTTGTTCTAGTCATGCTGATCTTTAGGGGTTTGTTTGTGGATGCTGCGGAGGTAACTGCGGCGGTAAGTTCCCTATTCACCGTTGTTGGCACCGTGCTTGGCGCTTATTTCGGCATCAAAGTTAGCGGTGACACGACCGACAAAACGCGAGGTGCGATCGAGAGGGCAAACGATACGGCGAATAGGGCCCTGGCGGCGTTGCCTCCCGAAGAAGCCAGGCAGGTTGTGTCTTCCCGCCCTCCTGGAGGGCCAACGCATCAAGATATTCCTCCTACCTAGAGGCAGGAGCGCAACACAAACTGAAATCCGGAGAGTAGTAGGAGAGAGGTAACGATAATGTGTCCCTTGTCGGCCATCCGGTGGATAGAGGTAATAGGGCAGGCACTACTCATTCTCTGTAGCCGCAAGCGCTCTCTCCTATTTGCCCTTGACAGCTTGCTTATTTGAGGTCATCGTCGAAGTAGCATGCTACCTAGTAGGTGGGGCTGACAAGTCACATCCCCTTATAGAAGGCACTGAAATGGAGCAGACGAGTAGTGAACAAGCGCAATCCAAACCCTCGGCGAGTGTCTCCTCACGTGTTGGCTTAGGAGCCACGCTCGTCGCTTTGGCGGGCCTCGGGCAAGTCGGCTACGGGATAATGGTCCTTATCCGCAACTTTACCGGCTTTATCGAACTGGGCCTGACTCCTGAACACGCGGGTAGCTCCCCGGAGCAGATACAGTCCTTTAGCCCCGCCCTCTACAATTACATTAGCCACCTCCAAGTGGCCCTCTCCGGGTTCATGATCGGGCTTGGAGTTGCGGTGATCGCCTTGGCCTGGTATGGAATCCGCCGGGGGGAACGCTGGGCATTATGGACGACTCTACTCAGTGTGGTGATCACGGCAGTAGTGGGTCTACCCCTGCACTACGTTTATGGGATTGGCACACTCGGGCACCTCGGTTTGGAATACCTAGGGCTCATAACTTTGCTGGCCGGAATAGCACTAGCATACACTGATTTCGCTACGGGGGAGAACTAGCCCAGTTTTCTCTCCTTTCGGAATAGAACACCTTCACTGATCTGCGCTATCACACTTCGGCTCTCCTTGCCCTCACGCCTCTAAGTTTCCGAGAAACTAGCGAGCCTGATGAAAAAGTCGGCGTTGTACGGCTCGAAGACCTCGAATCGCGCTTCAGAGACCCCAAATTGGACATTTTGGTGCTCCATCAAGAGCCGAAAGAAGGCGCGAAGGGGTTTTTCAACAGCCTGCTAGCCTTAGCGGCAAGTGAGTGAAGAGAGGCAACGGGGCAACCTCTCCCTAGAGAGTAGGCGCCCGCTCTGGCCAGTTAGGCAGGTATGAAGGAGAAGCGTAGAACTGGTTAAGGGTATCCTCTCTACTACTGCGCTCCCAATGCAATCAGCCTTTGCGAAGATCTTCCAACGTTCCAGAGACTCATGCTCGCACCGTCGTCGGCTATACGGCATCGGGTTATTGTCCCGAAGGTCGCGGGTTCGAGCTCCGTCGGTCACTCCAAGTTAGAAGTTCCAAGAAGTAGGTAGTAGGGCTCAAAGTGAGAGGCACGGCGGATGTGCTGGTCCTCTTCCAACTGCAATCGGCCTTTGTCAGGCCGTCTCCACCTGCCAAACAACCCCGGCAGAACCATCCTTGCTGGCAGCATTGCGGACTTCTAATCTGCGACTCGCAGGTTCGAATCCTGCCGGGCGTGCTAGTAAGATGTAGCTGTTTTGCAGGTAAAAAGAGGTAAAGAATAGGAAGGTGTAGCTTAAGAATAGAGCAACTTACTGCAACAATACTCCAACCCAGAGTCGCTGATATTTCGGTAGAAGGAGCTCGCGGCCTCTCTCAATGCTCCGTAGCTAGGTTTTCTCCTCTGGCTTTCAGTGTAGCGAGGGCCGCGGCGATTCGAGCAGCGAGGCGAGCATTGTTCCGGATTATCTGCTTGTTGACTCGCAGGCTCTCTCCTTTGGTTTCTCTCTGGAAGAGATCTAGCAGAAATGGCGTAACGTCTTTCCCGCGGATGCCCCGGTGCTTCAGCTCGCCTAAGCTCTCCTCAAGCACCCGGTCGTGGAGCTGAGGATCTAACTGCTCCTCTCGTCCTACGGGGTTGGCAACGATGAGGCCGGAACCCTTGGGGCCAAGTCTTCGCAAGGAGGTGATCAGCCGAGAAGCCTCCTCTTCGTCCTTCACTTCCCAGTCCAAAGTGCTGCCCGAGTCGGTCAGGTAGAAGCCTGGAAAGCGCCTGGTTCGAAAGCCAACCACGGGCACGCCCAGAGTCTCAAGGTATTCCAATGTCGCGGGTACGTCGAGGATAGACTTGACCCCTGAGCAGATCACCGCTACTGGCACGCGACTCAGGGTCGAGAGGTCGGCCGAGACGTCCCAGCTCTCTCGCGCCTCCCGATGGACGCCGCCTATGCCGCCTGTCGCGAAGAGCTTGATTCCTGCGCGCGCCGCCAATAGGGCCGTACCCGACACCGTGGTCGCCCCGTGGCCCTTCTTCGCAACAGCCATAGGGAGGTCCCTCGCCGACAGTTTGGCTACCCCTTCGCCAATAGCCATCAGTTCGAGCTCTTGAGGACCGAGGCCCACCTTGGGCACCCCGCCGATCACACCTATGGTCGCCGGCACACCTCCTTCGCGGCGAACCAAGACTTCTACTTCGCGAGCCAGCTTGAGGTTATCAGGGTACGGCAAGCCGTGGGCGATGAGCGTAGACTCCAAGGCCACGACCGGCATCCCTCGCCTCAGGGCCTCAGCCACTTCGTCTCGGATCGATATCGCTTCGCTCAAGACTTGCGCAGCCTCCTTCGTAGACCCGACTACATGGACTTTATTTACTGGACTCAACGACCGATGGAGTACATCTTGTAGCAGCACTATACATGAGCGCCTCCAAGAAGATCCCTCGGAATGGTACCTCTGCCATACGCTTTACCAGTAGAAACCGATAGGGGAGACGCTTTGAACCAACTCTTAGCTGAACACAGCAATTAAGATCCTTAATCCTATTGCGGTAGTGGAAGACCAACTAGAGAGCCCGCGTGCCTAGAGAGGGACCTACGGCCCAAAAGGCGAGATGTTCGGCTTCCCTAGGCTGCGGGCGCTCGTTGCCGAGCACGGCAAAGAACGGACTCTGGGGACTTGCTCTTAGAGGAGCTTTACTCCTTCACAGGGGAGGGCTGGGAGCAGGAGGACGACATCACCCTCCTTACCCTTCGACGTTCAGCAGCTCGCAGCTGAGTGTCCGGGAATTCCGGTGCCACCAGAAAGTGGGTATCCGAGAAGAATAGCCCTGTCGGCAATTGGGTGAGTAAGTAAGGCTCGGTAAGGTACAGCAACAACACCCAAGGGCTAACATACGCTCGGCAGCCAATACTACAAGTATGGAGCGGGGCGACTACGGTCATCCCAGTACGCTCTCCTGGTCGCCTGTAACTCTCCGCGGCCTACCCTCCGGGCTAGAGTGATACCGCCACCGCAATGGGTCTCCATACCACCGCGGGCCTCGTCCCAGCCGACTTGCGGCCCAGTGGAGCGAGGGGCTCTTTAAGTAGGCTCTGCTCGGTGGGATAGAGGTAACGAGGCCTCCTCTTTATGGCCGGGTTGCTATCGTTCCGGCGGACCCGTCCACGGTGATCTCCTGTCCCGTCCTGATGCGCTCGGTGGCGTCCGCAACGCCGACGACGGCCGGAATCCCATACTCTCGGGCGACGATGGCCCCGTGGGACATCGGTCCGCCCATCTCCATAACCAGGCCGCTGGCTGTGAGGAAGAGGGGCGTCCAGCCCGGATCGGTAGAGGGTGCGACCAGGACCTCGCCGGGCTCGAGTACAGCGCCCCCGGGATCGAGGACCACACGCGCCGGGGCGTTCACCACGCCCCCGGAGGCCGGGGTCCCGCTGAGCACTCCCTCGGCCGCAACGGGCGCGTCGTGAGCCTCGATGGCGGGCTCGGTTCCGTCGGAGAGCAGCACGCGCGGCACGTGCCGACGGCGCACCTCCCTCGTGTACGCGCTGCGGCGCTCGCGGACGACGGGACGGAGGTCGTCGCCGCCGAGGGCCGCCCTCGCCTCGAGCAGGGTCACGAAGAAGATATCTTCTGCGTTCTCCAGGCGCCCGGCCTCCGCTAGTTCTTCCCCGACCGGCCAGAGTAGCTCCCTGATCCGCGAAAAGAGTAAGATGAAACAGAACTTGGGCATCTCCCGCATGCCTAAAAGGGCGCGGGCTCGCCCCAAGAAGAACCCGACCAGCCTGCCGCGAACCCGGCCCTTGAGCCCAGCGCGATTGGCGAGCTTTGTCGCCGTCTCCTTAGCCTCGCGTGCCGCCCGGCTGAACTGGACGTCCGGGGCCAGCTCTGGGTTCTCAAGACGGAGGTAGTTCGCCAGTGCGCCGAGGACGTGTGCGGGGTCTTCCGACCAGCGTGGCAGGCCGAGGTCAATCTCCGCCACGCCGCGATGGCCGTAGGCGTGCAGGAAGTTCTCTAGGCCCGTTCGGAGCTTTGGGGGTAGGTCGCCCCCGTGATAGTCATCGGCTAACTGCTCAGGCGGAGTCTCGCGCAAGATACGCGCGGAGTCGGGATCGCTCCTCACCTCCTGGGCGAGCGCCCAGAGCGCCAGGTCCATCTCGGTTGTCGGGTTGTGCGGCAGCCCACGCAACACCGCTCGCCGTTCGTCGTCGGTGGCGAGGTTTTCCAGGAGCCTACCGGCGAGGGCGTTGGCCGCAAGGCCGGCGATGAAGACCGGTATGACTTTGAGCGGAACGCTTGGTGGACCGTCGAGCAGCAAGCGCTCGACTGCATCGAGGCGTTCTCCAGCGCCGGCGCCCCGCCGCATCTCGCCCGACCCGCGGAGTCTTGCCGCCACGCGCGCGACCCGGGACCGGGCCGCCTGCGGTCGTGCAAGCGCCTCGGCGACGCGGAGCGGGATGCGACCCCTGATGAGCAGGGAGAGGAGGGCACGCAGGACCGGCCACCGGCCTCCGGCAACGGGGGAGAGGCGCGGATCGGCGGCGAGACGCCGGAGGATAGGGGCGGTGCGTGCTTCCATGTTGCGCATCGCTAGGTCCAGGGGCCTGCGCCACAGCTTGTCGCGCAGCACTGGCGTTATGTCTAAGAAGAGGCGACCCCCCGCCTCGGCAACGAAGGCCGGACCGGCGTAGAGGTCGCGCGGCGGACGACCGGCGAGGGTGGTGGCCATGGCCGAGGCCACCAGACGGAAGGCCTGCAGCCCCATCGGCGTCAGCGGCCGGTAGACGCCCTGGGCGACGCTGGCCGAGAAGTAGACGCGCAGGTCGTAGTCAGTCACCGGGGCACTTTCGGGCAGAGGAAACAGGCTCGTGATCGGCCGGGCCTGCAGTAGCCAGATCCGCCCGTCGGCGTCGATTGCCCACTCCGTGTCCTGCGGCACCCCGTAGTACGCCTCGACTCGCGCCCCCAACTCCGCCAGGGCACGGACCTGGCCGTCCTTGAGGCAGGCTTCTTCTTTATTCCCGGCCGGTGCGAACTGTTCCGTGCCGCTTCCCGCGGCGGCCCGGACGGCGACCCGCTTGTCGCCCAGGCGGCGCTGCAAGATCTCGCCGGTTGCGGGGTCCACGGCGAAGTGGTCAGGGTTGACCAAGCCAGAGACGACCGCCTCGCCCAGGCCGGGGCTGGCGTCAATCACGACCCGGCGGCGCTTCCCTGTGAGAGGATCGGCCGTGAAGAGCACGCCTGCGACCTCCGCTTCGATCATTTGCTGGACCACTATGGCGAGCTTGACCGTCTGCTGGTCGATCCCTAGACGCTCGCGGTAGGCGATGGCGCGATCGGTCCAGAGTGAGGCCCAGCAGCCGCGGGCGGCGTCGAGGAGCGCTTGCTCATCCGAGATGTTCAAAAAGGTGTCCTGTTGGCCGGCGAAGGCGGCCTCTGGGAGGTCCTCGGCGGTCGCGGAGGAGCGTACGGCGACCGGACGAACCTCTCCAAGCTTGCGGTAGGTTGCCAGGATGTCCTGCTCGATCTCAGGCGGGATCGGAGCCGCCTCGAAGGCGGATCGGATACCGGCGCCGCTGCCCTGCTGCTCCCGGAGCGCCCAGGCGATGGTCTCGCCCAGACGATTGTGCGCTACAAACCCGTCGTAGGCCGCGGTGGTTATAATGAAGCCGTCCGGCACCGGGAATCCGGCGCGGACCAGCTCGCCCAGGTTTGCCCCCTTGCCACCCGCCCGGACCAGGTCGTCTCGGCCTAATCGTTCTAACGGAACGACGAAGGTGTCCACAAAAGCCTCCTTACGGTTCATGCTCACATCTTTGCCGTACGTCGCCGAGGTCGGCGGCACGCGCTCCCCCTGTGGCATCTCGATTCAGCCTGTCGGGGACTTGCTTCCCGGCATCTTCGTCGACGAACACCATATCACGTAGCGGCAGCTCCTTGAGGAAGATGCTCGCGGCCAGGGCTACCCCGACTATGGGCAGTCTGCAGCAGCCTATACCGTCGCTGGCAACTTCCGCCGGGCTATCCACGCCCCCAGGGCCATGACGGTAGGGTAGCGGCCGAGCGAGGTGAGGGGTTCTCTTGGAGAGACCTGCTTACTGAAGTGGAGAGCTCGAAGCTGTGTGTGGGCGCTAAGCTCATTGACCGTTCCTTTTGAAGGAACCAGCGCACGAGAGGACCGAACAAAGGTGATAAAAAGTAGCTGAAAATGAAGGTGAGAGAGGGTTGAAGTATTTGGCAGTGACCTGCCGGGCGCGCTAGTAAGATGTGGCTGTTTCGCAGGTAAAAACGTAGTAGATATACAGAAAGATTACGGCGCACCTTGTCCTTTCGACACTAGTTTGACACTAACCGGGTAGAGTAAGAGGAATCGGGCGTATAGGTTTGGTTTCTTTGGCGTGAGGAGGTGTGTAGTCAGTGCGGCCACGGGTTCGACCCTACGAGGATCGAGACGCCGGGGCGCTAGTCGACCTTTCGCTGCGGGCGTGGGCGCCGATCTTCGCGTCTCTTGAGCAGGCGTTGGGTTCCGAGATTTTCAGGCGACAGCACCCGGACTGGCGAGAAGATCAGCGGCGGGCAGTAGAGGACGTCTGCTCTGCGAACAAGGGGCAAGTGTGGGTCGCTGACGTAGGCGCGAGCACTGTCGGCTTCGTGGCGGTCGAGCTTCATCATCCGGAGAGGAGCATGGGTGAGATCTCTATGCTGGCCGTTGACCCCGACTACCAGGGCGGTGGCATCGGAACCACCCTGACCGAATTCGCGCTTGACAGGCTCAAAGAGGCCGGGATGACGGTAGCGATGGTCGAGACGGGAGGAGACCCCGGACATGCCGCGGCGCGCCGCACCTACGAGAAGACTGGCTACGTCCACCTGCCGATAGCTAGATACTTCAAGAACCTCTAGCAGAATCCGACTACCTAGCTCCTGTGGTCACCTGGACGGAGCACGAGGATGCAGGTGTTCGACGACGGGAAGGTGGATGATGAACGCTGACCTGCCCGAC